>DATAIT010000127.1 GCA_036262515.1 Acidimicrobiales bacterium
GCTCAAGACAAAGAGCTGCGTGCCATTCTCCAGGCTTCCCGATTAGCGTGGGGTGCTCCAAGAGTTGCTCAGCGATTGGAATCACCACGGCGGCCAAGTCGTCCGACAATCCAATCGCTGAGTACGCCGCTACCTCGCGGGCGGTGCGGTCAGTGAAGCTTGGCGTACCGGTCACAATGAACTCGAGAGACGGCCACATTCGGTAAGGAATCTCAGCTGCCTCGCTGTTCGGATCGAGGCCGATTCGGATCGCATCCATCAATGATGACTTGCCCGCCGCATTCTTTCCTATTAGGACTGTGAGAGTGTCAAGGGGGATGCTCGCTCGGTCGGTTATGGTGCGAAAGTCCCAAACGGTGACGCGTCGAAGGTGGTCGAATTGTGCCTCGGCAAGGGGGACCCGGAGCTCATCGAACCGCTCGGCGTCCCGCAAGCTGTGAACTCGTCGCTCTCGCGACTTCACGACGCTCGGATGGTCGTAGAGGGCTTCGAGAAGGGAGGGATTGTACACGTCAGCCGCCCTGGAGCCGAGTGCGACGACGCCCAAGGGGGGTCCTACCCGACTCGTCAGGGCCTGGGGGTTGCAACCGAGCGCCTTCGCCAGCACCCCTAGCTCGACTCCTTGCTCACCCCGCTTAGTTCGGCCTGGCGCGAGGAATTTGTCCGGCCACCCGTGGCTGTCAGGTGCGCGAGCGATGGCAGTGAGCCGCTCTCGCCGGAGCTGGAGTGCTTGGACCCGAAGACGACTCAATTCATCGCGGTGGATGATTGTGGAGGGCATTGATCATCAGCAAAGCACACGTCTCTCGAGGGGCTCCCGCAGTGCGTTGCTCAGCCCCGACGCGGCGCTCCGCGAACGGAGGTGAGCCTGTCGCCCGCCAGGATGCTGTTTACGACGACGGCTGTCGCTTCTACCGTCGTGGCGCAGGCCCTTCTTGCACGCACTCGGAACGCGTAGTTCGAGCGAAGCTAGGTTTGCTGATCAATCGTCCGGCGTGGTTCGGTGCTACAGACGCAGTTCGAGGTTCGAGCTTCGGGCCCGACTCTGGCGCCGTGCCGTCTCGTCGAGCCGACCGGGAGATTTGAGAAGGCAGGCGCTTTGACAGCAGATAACTCGGCACCTTCCGCACCCGGCCGACCTGCATAACCGCAGGTCAGCACACCGTTCAGACCTTTCGCACTCGTAATGCGTAGGTCAGGAGTTCGATTCTCCTCTCGGGCTCTACCTGGTCTCGTGCGCTCAGGAGCTGGCTCCCAACGGACGCCCCCTGGCTGCGCCGCCAGCACGTCGCACCCTCCTGCCCGTCATCCTCCACCTGGTCGTCGACAGCTGGCCTTGACGCAGGGTGAGTGCGCTGCGAGGCTGCCGGCTCATTATCAATCTCGCTTGATGAGCCACCGGAGGTAGCGATGTCGAGGGTCCAGCTGGCCATCAACGTGAGCGATCTGGACGCAGCGATCGCCTTCTACTCCAAGCTCTTGCGCATGGAGCCGAGCAAGCGCCGGCCCGGCTACGCCAACTATTCCGTCGAGTCGCCGCCGCTGAAGCTGGTGCTGATCGAGGGAGAGGGTGAGCCCGGCTCGCTCAATCACCTGGGCGTCGAGGTGGACTCGAGTTGCGAGGTGAACGAGACGTCGAAGCGCTTCGACGCCATCGGTCTCGACACGCTCGTGGAGGACCAGGTGCCCTGCTGCTACGCCCTCCAGGACAAGGTGTGGGTCACCGATCCCGACGGTGCCAAGTGGGAGATCTACACGGTGCTCGGCGAGTCCGAGGTGGGCACCCCCGGGCAGCAGGCGGCCGCCGGCATGACGCCCGCCGGCGCCCCGTGAGGATCGCCGTTCTCGGCGGCGCCTACTCCAACCCCTACGCCCTCGAAGCCGTCCTGGCCGACGCCCGCAGGCGGTCCTGCCAGCGCACGTTCTTCCTCGGCGACCTCGGCGGTTTCGGCGCCGAGCCGGACGCCCTGTGGCCGCTCCTCGTGGGTGGCGGCGTCGAGTGCATCGCCGGAAACTACGACGTGGCGATCTCCCAGGGCGGCGACGACTGCGGCTGCGGCTACCGCGACCCACGCGACAACGAGTACGCAGCCATCGCCTTCGAGTACACCCGGGACCACACCTCGGCCGACTTCGCCCGCTGGATGGGGGAGCTCCCGCTGGAGCACCGTGAGATCCTCGACGGGGTCGACGTGCACATGGTGCACGGGTCGCCCCTCGGAGTGAACGACTTCTTCTGGGAGTCACTGCCCGACCACGAGGTGGGCGCCCGCCTGGACGCCAGCGGCGCCGACTTGGTCCTGTGCACCCACAGCGGGCTGCCCTGGCAGAAGCGCCTCGATGATCGGCTGGCGGTGAACGTGGGCGTCGTCGGGCGACCGGCCAACGACGGGCGCCGGGACGTCTGGTACGCCGTGGTCGACCTCGAGGGGGGCCGGGCGGAGGCGACCCTGGTACCCGTCGCCTACGACTGGCGGGCCCAGGCCGCCTCGATGCGCGCGGCTGGGCTGCCCGAGGCGTTCGTGGACACCATCGAGTCCGGATGGTGGACCTCGTGCCTTCAGGTGCTCCCGCCACTGGAACGCTCGCGCGGCAAATACCAGCTGTACCGCTCCGAGATGGCGGCCGACCAGTTGCACGACGGCCTCGGTGCGGCATCGGCTGCGCCGGACGACGCGCTACCGGTCGTCGCCCTGTTCGGGTCCGCGCTGTTCCCCCGCCGCCTGTGGGTGTCTCGGGCCGGCGACGAGGGACGGCGGGTGGAGCTGGCGGCCGAGGCGGCGGAGTCGGGCTTTCTCGAGGTCTGCGACGCCGACGACACCGCCCTCGTAAAGCGGCTGGCGGGGCCGACCGACCGGCCGGAGCTCACCGTCACGGCTGAGGAGCTCCGCTGGCACCCGGCCGCCTCCGACCCGGGTGCCACCGTCGCGGCGGCGGGCACCCCGCTGGCCGAGGCCAGGCGACGGGTGACCGAGCGGGTGGTGGCCGAGCGGCAGAACGACGGCCGCCTTCCGCTGGCCGTCGGCTGCGCACCCTGAGCACGACTCCTTCCTGTTGCACCCGACCACCGGACCTGGCCACCTGGACCCGACCACCCATCACCGAGCAACCACCCCAAACCCCGGTCGACCGATCACGACCAACGACCAGAGAGGCAATTCGTGACCGAGCCCCTTCCCCTTTCCCGCCGCCGCTTCCTCCAGGGTGCGGGCGCGTTCGCCCTGGCCGGCGTGAGCGGCCTCGCCCTCGGTGGCTGTGGCGGCGACGACGAGCCCACGAGCACCGCCGCGGGCGGCTCGTCGACCAGCGCGGCGAAGGCCAGGCCCACCACGCTGCGCTTCGGGGTCGGCCCCCTGCTGTCCACCACCACGGACACCAAGGCGGCCTACGACCCCTTCTTCGCCTGGCTGGCCGGAGAGCTCGGGGTGAAGCACGAGCTGCAAGCCGTCGACTCGTGGGGCGGCATCTCCGTAGCGCTCGGCTCCGACCAGCTCGACCTGGCCTGGATGGGCCCCTTCGGGTATGTGCTGGCCAACGAGCGCTCGGGCGCCCAGGCCATCGCCACGGTGAAGTACGACGAGAAGCCGATCTACCACGCAATCATCGTGGGCAGGCCGGGTCTCGAGGTGACGTCGTGGCCCGAGGACGGCAAGGGGAAGTCGATCTCGTTCGCCGAGGTGTCGTCCACCTCTGGGTGGCTGGTGCCGACGTTCTGGTTCAAGGGAAAGGGCATCGATCCCAAGACGTACTTCAAGTACACCGAGGGGGCGTCGCACCCGGCCAACGAACTGGCGGTGGCGAGTGGGCAGGTGGATTTCGCCACCGACTACGACCGCAACCGCAATTCGATGATCGAGACCGGCAAGTTGAAGGAGACCGACACCAAGGTGGTTTGGACGTCGGACCCGCTGCCCAACGACGCCATCGGCATCCCCAAGGGGTTCGACCCGGGCTTCGCCGACGAGATCCAGGCCAAGCTCTTGAGCCTCACGCCCGAGATGGCCAAGGGCATCCTCCCCAACCACTACACGGGCTTCGTGGCCGCTACGAACGACAGCTACAAGTCGATCCGCGATGCAGCGGTGTCCCTCGACGCGCTGCAGCGCTGAGCACCGTGGCCGGCCCGGCGGTGGAGACGGGGGAGGGCGACCGTAGCGGGAGTCGTGCGTCCGCCCCTGTGCCGGATCGCCACCGGTCGGGGCGGGGGCGGGGCCGATGGCGGTGGCGCTGGCGGCGCTGGCTTGGCGTCCTCGCCACCGGAGCCGTCTACGTCATCAGCTGGCGGCTCACCGACATCGACCTCGGCCGGCTGGTCCACGGGCTTTCCACCATGTGGGGGTGGGCGGCGCGGTCGTGGCCACCCACCACCCGCGAGCTCGACCTCATCCTCGAGCGGGCGGGCGAGACGGTGGCCATCGCCCTCATCGGCACCACCCTCGCCTCGGTCATCGCCCTGGTCGTGTGCGTGCCGGCGGCGCGCAACCTGACGCCCAACAAGTTCGTGCGCATCCCCGCCCGGCTGCTGCTGAACACCCTGCGAGGCGTCGACTCGTTCGTGTTCGCCCTGCTGTTCGTGGCCGCCGTCGGCCTCGGGCCGTTCGCCGGCATGCTCGGCATCGCCTTCCACGCCAGCGGGAGCATCGGGAAGCTCTTCGCCGAGGCCATCGAAGACCTCCCATCGGGCCCCATCGAAGCGGCTGAGCTCACCGGCGCCAGCCGTCTGGAGACCGTGTCGTACGCGATCGTGCCCGACGCCCTTCCGGCCCTGGCCTCGGTGGCGCTGTACATGTTCGAGTTCAACATCCGCAGCTCGGTCGTCCTCGGCGTCGTGGGCGCCGGTGGCATCGGTCAGCAGCTGCGCAACAGCATCGAGCTGCTCGACTTCCCGCGCCTGCTCACCATCGTCCTGGTGATCCTGGTGATCGTCACGGTGATCGACCAGCTCTCGAGCCGGCTCCGTAGGGCCCTGGCATGACCGGGACAGGAGACCGGTCCATGAGCAACCTCGCTGGTGCGACAGCACGCAGTGATGGTCGACCAGTGACCAGGGGCGACCCGGCGCTGCGCGTGGAGAATCTTCTCCACAGCTACGGAGCCCGGGCCGTCCTGGAAGGCGTGTCGTTCGACGTGGCGCCTGGCGAGGTCGTGGCGGTCGTAGGTCCGAGCGGGGCGGGGAAGACGACGCTGTTCCGCTGCGTCACCCGGCTCCTGCGGCCGTCCGCCGGCCGGGTGTCGGTCACCGGCCACGACCTCTCGTCCCTGGATGGCGCCGAGCTGCGGCGGGCCCGCCGGGACATCGCACTCATCTTCCAGCAGTTCAACCTCGTTCGGCGCATGTCCGCACTGGAGAACGTGGTGGCCGGCCGCCTGTCCGAGCTGCCGACCTGGCGGGTGCTGCTGCGCCGGCCCGGTGCGGCGACGACAGCCGACGCGCTGGCCCGTCTCGATCAGGTGGGACTGGCCGAATACGCAGGTGCACGCGCCGATCGGCTCTCGGGCGGGCAGCAGCAGCGGGTGGCCATTGCCCGCGCCCTGGTCCAACGCAGCCGGGTCATCCTTGCCGACGAGCCCGTGTCGAACCTCGACCCAGCCTCCTCCGCGGCCGTGCTCGGTGCGCTCCGCTCGGTGGCTCGCACCGAAGGGATCGCTGTCGTCTGCAATCTCCACCAGGTCGAGATGATCGACGGCTTCGCCGACCGGGTCCTCGGCCTGCGGGCCGGGAAGGTCGTGGTCGACGTGGATGCGCCGGTCTTCACCGACCGCCACCGGGAGCTCGTCTACGGCACTACGGGAGGAGCTGGCCCTCCTTGACGCCGCGGGGGCCGTCTGCAAGGCTCGCCCGCCATCAAGCGCCGTTGATGCCGAGCGCCTCGGCGATGGCTCAGCGCCCGTCGACCGAGAGGTGGCCCGTGAGCCTGCAAGAGGACGTCGCCCGAATCGAGCCCGCCGCCGTCAACGCCACGTTGCGCTTCTTCGCCCGCCTCGGCCTCCTCACCGGGGCGGAGATCGACGAGGTGCAGGCCATGCTGGCAGCGGACTTCCCCTTTGCCGATGCCATACGGTCGGCCGAGTCGGTGCACGTCCACGTGAAGGTGCACGACACGGCGGCGCTTCCCCACGCCGAGATACAGGCGGCCGGCACGCATCCGCAGAGCACCACCGAAGGTTTCGTGAAGTACCCCTTCGACACCGGCGTCAACCTGATCTTCTCGTCCATCCCGATCTCGGAGGACGACATGCTGACCGGTGAGCCCGAGCTGCCGCCCGCCGTCATGGACCACAAGGGCGTCGACCTGCGCCAGGAGACTCCCGAGGTGCGGGCCGTGTTCGACGGTGTACCCGGCCTGGCCGCCGAGCGGGGCTGGCGACACAAGGGCCAGGGCGGAGGGGGCACGCCCGTGTACTGCTGCCACACCGAGGTCGACGAGAAGCACTGGGTCTACCCCAACGAGGGCGACGCCGGCCAGCGCCGGCCGATCGAGTTCGCCTTCGGAGAGCTGAAGATCCACGACTCGAAGATGGGTTGCGACCTGCGCCCCATCGACCCGGCCCACCCCCGCGCCGCAGAGGCGTCGGCCGCCCTGTCCGCCTGCGCAGCCGGCCACCAAGTCGACGACGACGGCGCCGTGAGCCCGAGCTACTACGAGCGCAAGGACCTCGGCCACTTCGCCGACGTGGGTCAGTTCGCCGAGCCGATGATGAAGAAGTTCTGGGACTACTACCTCGGCGTGTTCGGCGGCGACAGCGCTCTCACCAAGCGGGAGAAGGCTCTCATCGGCCTCGCCGTGGCTCACTCCAAGCAGTGCCCGTACTGCATCGACTCGTTCACCGGCACGTGCGTCGACCTTGGTGTGAGTGCCGACCAGATGCACGAGGCCGTGCACTGTGCCGCCGCCCTGGCTGCGGGGATCGACCTGGTCCACGGCGTCCAGATGCAGAACGTCCTGAAGCTCAAGGGCGCCATCTGAGGATTGGTTCCGGGACTCGCGTCCGGGATTGCACCACGCCGGCACCCGCACAGTGCGCCTGGCTGCGCGATGACCCGAAGGTGATCGCCAGGGAAGGGAGGGCGAACACCGACATGCGTCGACGACCCGGCGCTTCGGCGGGACCGGGCTCGGTCTCAGTATCTCCAAACAGCTCGTGGAGCTCATAGGCGGCGAGATCGGGGTGACGAGTGAGCCACGTCGCGGCAGTACCTTCTGGTTCACCGTCGCCTTCAGGTCCCGTCGAGCCGCCCGCCGCAGCGAACGTCCCCCCGTCCCTGCCGGCTCCGACGCCGACACCTACGCCGACACGAGCCACGATTCTCCGATCGCCGCAACGACAGAGCCTGGCGCCGAACCGCTGGACGAAGCGATGGTGGACGAGCTGCGCCAACTCGAGGCCCAGGGCAGCGAGGCCCTCGTGGCCACGCTCATGGGTAGCTACCTGGTGTCTGCGGACAGCGCCATGAGCGAGCTGGCGAGCGCAGTGACGGCGCCGGACTTCGAAGCGGTCGTGGCCATCGCGCACCGACTCGCCGGTAGCAGTGGGACCGTCGGCGCCGCCGTCGCAGCGAAGGCGTTCTCCGACCTGGAGCGAGCCGGTGCTCTTCGCGACATCGAGGCGAGCCAACATGCCATGGTGCAGGTCGAGGCGGCGTTGGTTGTGACGAGGCCTGCGCTTGAGGCAGAGCGGATGCGGAGCCTCAACGCCGGGACCAAGACGGCGCCCTGACCTGACGCAAGACGCAGGGTCGCCACTGCCGGGCCGGCAGTCGCTCGAGGAGCCCGGGTGGGAACGAGGCCGGTCGACGACGGCTGTTCCTCCGGCTCCTCGTACCGGGTTCGAGTCCTCCTCGGCCCGGGCCGGTAGGTCTGAACCGGGCGGTCAGAAGTGCGCCTGTCGGCCGCCCCAGGTGAGGGCGGAATCGGCATATCCGGTCCTTTGGGTTGACCACGCCTAGTAGCAGGAGTATTCTTACGGACGAGGTACGAAGGGGCTGCCACGGGGCACGACGGGCGGGACGGCCCGTCGTACAAGCCGGACACGTGGTTGGGACGGTCAGTTCAGGCGCGCTCTGGCGCTGGATGGTCCCCGGTGGCGGCTCCCTGCACCGAGCACCTTTTCGAGGGGAGCCCAGCAATCATGACGGTTTCGTGCGCCCGGACGCCCCGGCGACAGCCTGCGGTCGAACGGTCCTGCCGGTGGCGGAGGAGCGTGACCCTCGTCTGCGTCGCAGGCGCTCTCTCCTCCCTTACAGTTTGGCCCGGCCCGCCCGCCGCGGGTGCCGCCCCGCAGCACGGCGGCGACAACGTCGTGGTCCAATGGAACGTGGCCGCCCTCGAGGGCGTCCGTGAGGCCAAGCAGGGGCCGCCGATGGTGGCTCGGGCACTGGCCATCATCCACACCTGCATGTTCGACGCCTGGGCGGCCTACGACCAGAAGGCGGTCGGGACCAGGCTCGGCGACGCGCTCCGGCGCCCGCCGAGCGAGCGCGGCGAGGCGAACAAGGCAGAGGCGATCAGCTTCGCCGCCTACCGGGCGGCCATGGACCTGATGCCGGTGGCCGCGCCGGTGTACGACGGGCTCATGGCGAAGCTCGGGTACGACCCGGCCGACACCAGCACGGACACCACGACGCCCGCCGGAGTCGGCAACGTCGCCTGCGCCGCCGTCCTGGACTTCCGGCACCACGACGGTTCGAACCAGCTCGGCGACCTCAACGGCGGCGCCCCCTACACGGACTACACGGGCTACGCACCGGTCAACGACCCCATGGTGGCGGCCGGGGCATTGGACCCCTCCACGGTGATGGACCCGGATCGGTGGCAGCCGCTCACCTACGTCGACCTCTCCGGAACCACCGTGACACCGGCGTGCGTCGCCCCGTTCTGGAACCGGGTCGCCCCCTTCGCCCTCACCAGCGACAGCCAGTTCCGCTCACAAACGGGGCCGGCGCGCATGGGGTCGCAGCAGTTCGTCGACCAGGCACGCGACGTGCTCGAGATCAGCGCCCACCTCGACGACCGTCAGAAGGCCATCGCCGAGTACTGGGCCGACGGACCGAAGTCGGAGCTGCCACCCGGGCACTGGGACCTGTTCGGCGAGTACGTGTCGCGACGAGACCACCACGGGATCAACGAGGACGTCCAGATGTTCTTCGCCCTCACCAATGCCATCTTCGACGCCGGCATCGTCGCCTGGGACAACAAGATCGCCTTCGACTCCGTCCGGCCGATCACGGCGATCCGGGAGTTGTTCCACGGGCAGCAGGTCGAGGCGTGGGGCGGGCCGAACAAGGGCACCCAGATGATCGACGGCGGCAGCTGGCTGCCGTACCAACCCACGTACTTTCCGACCCCTCCGTTCGCCGAGTACTCGTCGGGCCACAGCAACTTCAGTGCGGCGGGCGCCGAGATCCTCAGGCGCTTCACGGGCAGCGACCGGTTCGGTGCGTCCGTCACGATCCCGGCCGGGAGCTCCGTCGTGGAGCCCGGTAGAGCTCCGGCCACGGACATCACCTTGTCGTGGCCGACCTTCACGAGCGCAGCCGACGAGGCAGGCATCTCACGTCGCTACGGCGGCATCCACTTCGAGCAGGGAGACCTCGACGGCCGAATGACGGGACGACTGGCGGGGGCGCAGGCCTGGGAGAAGGCCCAGAGTTACATCAAGGGCCGCTGAAGGCCCCTCCGATCCCGCGACGGACCTCAAGCAGATCGGGTGGCCTGCGACCTATGTGGCCTGCGGTGCCGTGGACGGCCCGAGCTTCGGCCCTGTCGCAGTCGGTGACGTCTCCGAACAGCGTCCGGCGCGCTCGGCTCACAGGCCGGTCACCTCGTCGGTGAGCGGGAGATCGGAGTCGGACGAGCGGCTGCTGCGCCAGTACCTGCGGGACCTCGGCGACCGCCAACTTCTCAGCGCTCAGGCGGAGCGCCAGCTGGGACGTACGGTCGCCGCCGGGAGGCGTGCAACCGCCGCACTGCTCGCCGGGCCGCCGTGGTCACCCAGCCGGGAGGCCCTCCTCGACGACGTCCGGGCCGGCGAGAGGGCCACGACCGAGCTGGTCATGGCCAACCTGGGCCTCGTCATCGCCGTGGCCAAGCGGTACCGGTCGGCCGGCCAGACCCTGTTGGACCTGATCCAGGAAGGCAACATCGGCCTCCTGCGTTCGGTGGAGCACTACGACGCCGAGAGGGGATACCGCTTCTCGACCTGCGCGACGTGGTGGATCCGCCAGGCGGTGATGCGAGCCATCGCCAACGACGCCAGGACCATCCGGCTCCCGGTCCACGTCGGTGACCAACTGGTCCGGCTGCGCGCCGCCACCGCCGACTTCGAGCGCTATCGCGGCCGCTCACCGGGGACGGCGGAGCTGGCCGAAGCGGTCGGGCTCCCGGTCGAGCGACTGGAGCAGCTCTTCGCCTTCGGTGTTGCACCACGGTCGTTGGACGAGCGCGTCGGGCCGGACGAAGAGATCGTCCTCGGCGACACCGTGGCGGACCCCCATGCGATGTCTACCGAGGACGCAGTCATCGTCACCACGACCCGGCGACTGGCGTCGGAGCTCCTCGGCCGGCTCGCCCAGCGGGAGCAGCTGGTGCTCCGGTTGCGCTTCGGGCTCGACGGGGAGGAACCCGCCACCCTGGCCGAGGTCGGCGCCGTGCTCGACCTCACCGGGGAGCGGGTACGCCAGATCGAGCGGTCAGCGATCAGCAAGCTTCAGGTCGCCGGTCGCCGGCACCTGCTCGACGGCGGGCCGTCGGGGTCCGGTTAGGAGCTGCCGGCCCGCGTGCTGCCGGTGACCCGAGCCGGGCGGACGAGCACCGCCGTCCTCCGCTCCGCCGCCATCACCCGGTCGTACTCGTCGAAGTCCTCATGGGTCCCGCCGGCGGCGGTGAAGATGTCGCGCAGGAGGCGGCGCAGGCCCTCGCCATCCAGCCCCGGCAGGGCGTCGTCGGGTCCGGCCAGCTCGGCGGCGCCTTCGGCGGCTGCCCACTCCCAACCGCCCCGGAACACCAGCGACGCGTACGGGCGACCCCGGAGGTGGCGGAGCTTGGCCGTCCCGCCGCCGGCCACGAACCCGACCACCGCCCTGCCGTCGACCGGGTGCACCAGCACTCCTGCGTTCACCACGCTGGCGTGTGGCGTGCCGTCCGGTCGGACGGTGATCGCCACCGCCAGCGCCGCGTCCGCTGCCGCCAGCCGCCGGACCTCGTCGAGAGAGGGGGGCACGAGGACCACGGTATCCGTCGCCGGCGGACCACGCCCCGGGTGCGGACGTATCCGGCGCACGCCGGGGAAAACGTCCCCGTCGGTCCCCACCGCCACACCGGACTGCACCCGTTCTACGTCCGCAACACGACACCGGGTGTCGCGGAACGGGAAAAGAAGCGCCAGTGCGGGGCAAACCGGCGACCTCCGTTCCGCCGGCGCGAGGCAGCCGGCGCCTCCGTGCGTCGGGCGCCAGGGGTCCGTGACCCCTCGACGGCGGCGATGTAGTGTGGCGGCCGGCGGCCACGGGTCGTGCGTGACGTGGAGCCGACCAGCGTGTGTCGCCGAGCCGGTTCGTGGGCAGGACCTGCTCTGGTTGATCTAGCAGCCACCAACACCTGAATCGGCCTGAAGGGCAGCCACAACCCCCAGCGCCGGGAGACTGTCCATGCGAGTCGTGACGGATCGGCTGCCGGCGGGAGCCTCAACGACGGACGGGTCTCTGCTGCTCCGCGAGCGCGACACGGTCCCTCGCGTCCCCAGCCGGAGCGGGCTTGTCGTGGCCTGGGCCCTGCTCGTCGCTGCCGCCTTCACGACCACCCTGCTCCTGTCCCGAGGGACCGCGCTGTGGCTCGACGAGGCCCAGACGGTCGGCATCGCCAGGCTGCCGGTCCCCGATCTCCTGCGTGCCCTCCGAACCGACGGCTCGCCGCCCTTCTACTACCTCCTGCTGCACGGATGGATGCGCATCTTCGGAAGCGGCGACCTGGCGGCGCGATCACTCTCCGCCGTGCTCGCCGTCGGGGCGGTGGCACTGATCCCCTACGCCGGGCGGTTGTTCGGCGGGAAGCGGACGGCGGCGGCGTCGGCGCTCCTGCTGGCATCGGCGCCGTTCGTGCACCGCTACGCGACCGAGGCCCGGATGTACACCCTCGTGATCCTCCTCACCGTCGGGTGGATCGTCCTGGTGCGCGGCGCCCTCGACCAACCCGACACGGGCGTCCTCGCCGGTGTGGCGGTCGTGACGGGACTCCTCCTCCTGACCCACTACTGGGCCTTCTTCCTCCTCGCCGTCGCCGGAGCGTCCCTCGTTCTGCGGTGGTGGCGGGCTGCGTCCGGAGGCGCGTCGCGCCAGGCGTCGCGGCGGGTGCTGTCGGCCCTGGCGCTGGGGGCGCTGGCGTTCCTGCCATGGGTCCCGGCCTTCCTCTCCCAGCTGCGCCACACGGGAGCGCCGTGGGGTGGGACGCCCGGCCCGTGGATGTTCGAGGCGTCGTTGCGCGCGTTGGCCGGGGACCACGGCGGTGTCGGGCTGCTCGGCTTCGTCTACGTCTTTCTCGCCGCTCTCGGACTGTGGGGGCAGGCAGCGGCGGGCGGCCACCTGGAGCTGGACCTGGCCGGGCGCCCGGTGGCCCGCCCCCTGGCGTTGGTCGTGGGTGGGACGCTCACCCTCGCCCTCGTGGTGTCACAGCTCGCCGGCAGCGCGTTCGCGCCCCGGTATGCCGCCGTCGTCCTCGTGCCGTTCCTGCTCCTCGCCGGGCGCGGGCTCGCCCTCATCGAGCACCGCCGGGCCTTGCCCCTCGTCGTGGCTGTCCTGGTCGTCCTCGGCCTCCACCAGTCCTTCGACGCTGTCGCTGCCGCGCGAACGGAAGCGCCCCGCATCGCCAGCGTGCTGCGGAGCCGGGCCCAGCCGGGGGACCTGGTGGCGTTCTGCCCCGATCAGCTGGCGCCCGCCGTCGTCCGCCTCATGGGTCCGTCGGCGGTCGACATCGCCACGTACCCCCCCGGCAGCCCGGGCGAGCGGGTGAATTGGGTCGACTATCTCGAACGGGCCCGGCGCACGCGCCCGGCCACCTTCGCCGCATCCCTGCACCAGCGGGCCGCAGGCGCGACCGTGTGGCTGGCATGGTCACCCAACTACCGGGCCGTGGGTGGCGCGTGTCGGGGTGTCACCAGCAAGCTGCGGAGGCTGCGACCGTCGTTCACCCGAGCCGCCCTCGAGGACTACTCGGCCTACGAGCACGCGTCGCTGTGGCGCTTTCCCCCAACCGACGATTGACGAGGAGTGGTATGGACAACCCGGATGTGGTGATCGTGGGCGCCGGTCCGGCGGGACTGACCGCCGCCTACCAGCTGGCCGGGCACGGGCTGCGGTCCACCGTGCTCGAGGCCGACAGCGTGGTCGGCGGCATCAGCCGTACGGCGGAGCGTGACGGGTGGCGCTTCGACATCGGCGGTCACCGCTTCTTCACCAAGGTCCAAGCGGTGGAGGACCTTTGGCGGGAGATCCTCCCGGACGAGGAGTTCCTCCTGCGCCCCCGGATGAGCCGCATCTTCTACAAGGGCAAGTACTTCGACTACCCGCTGCGGCCGGCCAACGCGCTGAAGGGGCTGGGCATCGTCGAGTCGGGCCGCTGCGTGCTCTCCTACGGGTGGGCGCGGGTCCACCCGCCCGCCGAGCAGACGACGTTCGAGGGGTGGGTCACCGCCCGCTTCGGCGCCCGCCTCTACCGGACGTTCTTCAAGACCTACACCGAGAAGGTGTGGGGCGTCCCGGCCACCGAGATCAAGGCCGACTGGGCGGCCCAGCGGATCAAGAACCTGTCGCTCGGCAAGGCCATCCTCAACGCCGTCCGGCCGCGACGGCGCCAGACCGACATCACCAGCCTCATCGAGGAGTTCCGCTATCCGAAGCTCGGCCCGGGGATGATGTGGGAGCGGTGCCGGGACCTGGTGGAGGACGCCGGGACCGAGGTCGTGATGCAGGCCCCGGTGACGAAGGTGCACCACGACGGCGGAAACGTGGTGGCCGTCACCGCCCTGGTCGAGGGCCGGCCGCAGCGGTACTCGTGTGACGCCCTGGTCTCGTCGATGCCGATCGGCAACCTGCTGCTCGCCATGGACCCCGCGCCGCCTGCGGACGTCGTCGCCGCCGCCGCCGGCCTCCACCACCGCGACTTCCTCACCGTCGCGCTGGTGGTGCCCGAGGGCGCCGCCTTCCCCGACAACTGGATCTACGTCCACTCGCCCGAGGTCCGGGTAGGGCGCATCCAGAACTTCGGGTCGTGGTCTCCCCATCTGGTGAAGGACGGGCGCACCTGCCTCGGTCTCGAGTACTTCGTCTTCGAGGGCGACGACCTGTGGACCATGGCCGACGACGACCTCGTGGAGCTGGCCAAGTCGGAGCTGGCCACCCTCGGTCTCGTCGACGCCGCGGCCGTCCAGCGCGGCTACGTCGTGCGCATGCCGAAGGCCTACCCCGTCTACGACGACGCCTACCGGGCCAACGTGGCCACCATCCGGACGTGGCTCGAGGGCAACGCCGCCAACGTCTACCCCGTCGGTCGCAACGGGATGCACAAGTACAACAACCAGGACCACTCGATGTACACGGCCATGCTGTCGGTGGAGAACATCCTCGGTGCCGACCACGACATCTGGGACGTCAACGTGGAGGCCGAGTACCACGAGCAGAAGCGCAACGACGGCGCGGCCACCGGGCGGGACGCCCCGGTGTTCGACCGGCGAACGCTCGACGCCCAACGGGCGCTGCGCGAGAAGGCGGGCAGGAGCGATTCGGCGGCTTGACCCGCCGTCCCACGGCTGGTGGGCTTCCTTCGGCGTGCTCTTCGCTCTGGGCGCGCTGTGGTCCATCGCCGTGCCGTTGTTCGCGGCGCCCGACGAGCCGAGCCACACGGTGCGCGCCGTGTCGGTGGCACGCGGGCAGCTGGGCGGTCAGGAGCACACGCCGCCCGGCCGGCCGACGGTCACCGACGTGCGCGTGCCAGAGGTGTTCGCCAGCGCCCACAGCGTCCCGGCCTGCTTCCTGCACACCCCGGGGCTGACCGCCGCCTGCGCCCCACCCCTGTCGTCGTCCCGCCGGCTGGTCCCGACCGGCACCTTCATGGGGCGATACCCGCCGGCGTACTACTTCGTCGTCGGGCTCCCGAGCCGGTGGGCGGTGTCGGCGTTCGGCGTGTACCTGATTCGCCTGGTGAGCGCGGCGGCAACCGCCGCGCTGCTGGCGTCGGCGCTGTCGACGGTCCGTCGCGAGTGCACCGGTCGCATGGCGGCCGGCCTAGCGCTCGCCCTCACGCCGATGCTGTTCTTCCTGGCCGGGTCGGTGAACCCGAACGGTCTCGAGGTGGCCGCCGGCGTCGGCCTGTGGGTGGCGCTGCTGGCCTTGCACCGTGAGCCCGGTGGACCCGACCGGCGGGTCCTCGCCGTGCGGGCCGCCGTGGCCGGGTCCGTCCTGGCCAACAGCCGGCCGCTCGGCCCGCTGTGGCTGATGGCGATCGTCGCCTTCGTCGCCGCCGGCACCGGGCGCCGGCAGCTGCGGTCACTGGTCAAGGACACGGCGGTGCGCCACGCCGCCGTCGTCACGGCTGCCTTCACGGCGGCCGCGGTGGCGTGGAACGTCACGCGCCACTCCTACGACGGCTACGGCACCGACCGGGGACCGCAGCTCTCGACGGTCCGGTTCGTCCAGGAGTCGGCCGGCCGAACGTGGGACCGGCTCCTCCAGGCCGTCGGCGTCTTCGGCTGGACCGACACCCGCGCGCCGCTGCTCACCTACGCCCTGTGGGTGGCAGGCGTCGGCGCGGTGGTGGCGCTGGCGGTGTCGGGTCGGGACCGGCGCAGGCTGGTGGCGCTGGCCGGGCTGGCGGCCGCCGTCGTCGTGGTGCCGGTGGCGGGGGAGACGTCGAAGCACATCGGCTTCTTCTGGCTCGGGCGCTACACGCTGCCACTGGCCGTCGGGGTCCCGCTCCTCGCCGCCGACGCGGCCGGTCCCGCCATGCGTGGTGTGGTCACGCGACTCCGGCTGTGGGTCGGCGCGTTGGCGGCGGCGCACGTCCTGGCCTTCGCGTGGGCCGTGCGGCGCTTCACCCTGGGCGCCCCGGGGCTCGGCTCGCCGCGGTGGGCGCCCCCGGTGCCCGCGCCGATGCTCGTGACCGCCTTCGCCCTCGTCGCCGGCCTGTACTGGCTGCGCCTCACCACCGGCCGGGCGTCGACCCCCGGCGGCGTGAACGAGGAGCTTCAGTCGCGCAGCTGGACCCGGAGCTTCCCGAGCCCGGACCCGAGCGCGTCACGCAGCTCGGCTCGGGACAGCCCCGTCTCGTTGTGCAGCTCCTTCATGGAACAGGCGGGACGGCCACCCAGCCCGTAGTGCCGCGTGATCACCCGCCGCTCCACCTCGTCGAGCCCGTCGAGCAGGTGCAGCGAGCCGGCGACGAGCGAGAGCAGGTCGTCGTCGACCTCCCCCTGGGGGTCGGCCACCTCGTTGCCGGTGTCGGGATAGGGCCATCCGCCTTCTGCCGGCCAGAGGAACGTCCGCATGTCCCAGTTGTCGCGCCGCCCGGGGGCGGAGTCAAGCGTGTTCTGCGAGCCACCGGACGACGACGTCGGCCTCCAGCCCGGCGTGGTCGGTGAGCCCACCCACGATGGCCCGCTCGACCTTGCCGCCCACCAGCGGAAACCGCACGCGCACCTCGCCCTCGATGGTGCGGACTGTGCCGGCTTCGTCGCCGGCACCGCTCTCGAGGCGCGTGACGTAGGAGCTGGCCAGGCGGTTGGCGTAGTGGTCGGGGACGACGCGATGGTCGCCCCGGTGGGTCGTGAGGTCGTAGGTGGTCTCCTCGACCCAGGTGAGCCGGTCGGGGTCGACGACGGCGGTGACCGCGGGCGAAAGGTCGCCGGCGAAGCGGTAGCGGACCCGCTGGCGGACCGTGGAGCCGTTGGTGCTGGTGTCGAGCAACGCCGGCGCGCCGAGGGCGGGCAGCTCGGCCAGCCGGGCCAGGAAGGCGGGATCGAACAGCGCCGCTTCGACATCTCCGAGCGGTGCCGCGACGCGCTGTTCGACCCGGAAGCGCACCCGCCGAGGCTACGGGCCGGACGACGCGATCAGGGCCAGCAGCGTGTCGCCATAGCGCTGGGCCTTCACCGGCCCGAGTCCGGGCAGTGCCAGCAGTTCGTCGCGCGTCGTGGGGCGGGCCTCGGCCACGGCGGCCAGGGTGGCGTCGTGGATGATGAGGTAGGCGGGCACGCCCGACGCCTGGGCGACGGCGGAGCGCCAGGCCGTGAGCGCATCCCACATCTGCGGATCGGCGCTGCGCCCGGGGCCGGCGGGGGCACCGCGACGTCCCCCGGCGCTGCGGCCTGGCGGTCGGAGCACCGATCCCGACGGGCCCGGGACGGGGAGGGCGCGCAGCTTGGCCCGCTCCGCCTCGATGCGGGCCCGCCACTCGTCGGGCGCCACCCCGGCCGACATGACGGCCACCGCCTCCTGGATGGGTTCGAGGAGCGGCGACGGCGAGCGGGCGACCGACCGCGACCCGAAGGTGCGGCGCTCGGCCCACGTGCAATGGACCTCGTCGACGGCGCGGGTGAGGGCCACGTGCAGGAGGCGGCGTTCCTCGGCCTCCGCCGCCGGCGTGGCCGCGTGGCCGATGGGCACCAGGCCCTGCTCCAACCCGGTGACGAACACCACCGACCACTCGAGGCCCTTGGCCCGGTGGAAGGTGGTGAGCTCGACGGCGTCGGTCCCTCCGGCGACGTCGCTCTGATCGCCCGCCGCCAGCCAGGAGACGAACCCGTCGAGCGTGGCGGCGGCGTCGACGGCCGCGTAGTCACGGCCGAGGCGGACGAGGGCGTCGACGTTGCCCCGGCGCTCGGACGAGGCGCCATGGCCACGGTCGCCGCCGTCGCCGCTGCCGGGTTGGTCGCTCTGCTCGTCGTCGAGGTCGGCGAGGCGCGAGAGGAACGGCACGGCGGGAGGCAGGCGGCGCAACCGGTCGAGGGCGGTCCGCACCTCGGGCTGGCGCAGCAGGGCGCCGCCGCCCCCGACCCGGCACGGGATGCCGGCGGCGCGGAGGCGCTCCTCCAGCAGCACCAACTGGGCGTTCGTGCGGGCCAGCACGGCGAGCGACGACCAGGCGACCCCGGGGGCGTGCGCCCGGCGCAGGGCCCGGGCGACGCCCGACGCCTCGTCGACGTCGGTGTCGAACCGGCGGACGACCGGCGCAGCGCCCTCCGGCCGGGTAGCGGTGACGTCGACGTCGCCTCCGCCGCCGGGGAGAACGGTGCGGCCGACGGCCACCAGTTGGGGCGTGGAGCGGTAGTTGTGGTCGAGCTGGATCGTCTCGGCGGTGGGGAAATGCCGCGCGAACTCGGTCAGGAGCGTGGGGTCGGCGCCGTTCCAGGCGTAGATGGCCTGGTTCGGGTCGCCTACGACGCACAGGTCGGTTCGCTCGCCCAGCCAGCCCTGGAGCAGGCGGAACTGGACGGGGTTGACGTCCTGGAACTCGTCGACGAAGAGGTGCCGGAAGCGCCAGCGCTGGGCCGCCGCGAACTCGGCGTCGTCGTGGAGCGCGACGGCGCATTGAAGGAGCAGATCGTCGAAGTCGACCAGCCCCTTGCGCCGCTTCTCGTTCTCGTAGCGCTCGTAGAGGGTGGCCATCGTGGCGGGCGGAACGGGGGGGCGCCGGGCGGCGGCGGCGACCTCGGCCTCGTAGGCCGCCGGCCTCACCAGGCGCGCCTTGGCCCATTCGATCTCCGCCGCCAGGTCGGCCGCCTCGACGGTGGCCGCCGCCCTCGTGCCCGCCCGTGCGCGGGGCAGGAGCGGGGCGAGCAGCCGCGCCTTGTTCTGGAGCAGGGCCGGCGGGCGCTCCCCCCGATCGGCCCACCGCCGGCGGAGCTGGGCGTAAGCCACGGCGTGGAACGTGCCGGCTGCAACCGGCTGGCGCACGCCGAGCGAGCCGAGGCGGCTGCGGAGCTCGCCCGCCGCCTTTCGGGTGAAGGTGAGGGCCAGCACCCGGGCGCCGTCGGCCGATCCGGTGGCGACCCGGTGGGCGATGCGGCGGGTGAGCACTCGCGTCTTGCCGGAGCCGGCGGGGGCCAGGATGCACAGCGGCTGGGCGGAGGACACCACGGCCAGGTACTGGGCGGGGTCGAGCCCCTCGAGCAGGTCCACCCTGGCGAAGCTACCGAGAGGGTGTGACAGCGCGGTGGATGGTCGGACCGGGCGGCGCGGCGCTCTGACGCCGGCGGCGGCGATCGGGGTCCGGACGCGGAACGACCCCGAGTAGCCGCACGGCTTGCGCCTCGCTGCTCCTCGGGGTCGGACCATCGGATCTCTGCTTCCGTGCCCCGGTTTGCCTTGCGGCGCACCGTTTCACTTCTGCAGTGATCGTCCCTTCAGTCGTACCCGTGCCTGCGTGCCATGGAGGCGGGCCTGGGGCCCTCCGTCCTCAGCGCACCGGCTTGCGTCGTGCTGAAGTGATGGAAGTGTGCCCCCTGGCGGGGCAACCGTCAAGGGGCAAAACGCAAATCCCCACGTGCTCCCCTGAACTTCTTCGATCGTCCCCAGTCGACCCCCATGCCATCCCCAGAAGAGGGTGTCCGGTAGGTTCTGCCGCCGTGCTCAAAGCGTTCGCCGACGGGCGGTTGTTCGGCGTGACTGCCGGGTCGGGCCGACCGTCGGTGCTGGCCCTGCACGGCTGGGCACGGACCTCCGAGGACTTCGCGGCGACGCTGACCGGCCTCGACGCGGTGGCGCTCGACCTGCCCGGTTTCGGCGCCACCCCGCCGCCGCCCGAGGCGTGGGGCGCTGCCGCGTACGCGGAGGCGGTCGCACCGGTGCTCGACGAGCTAGCGACACCGGTCGTCGTGCTCGGCCACTCCTTCGGCGGCCGCGTGGCGGTGCACCTCGCGACCCGGCGGCCGGAGGCGGTGGCCGGGCTCGTCCTGGCCGGCGTCCCCCTCGTGCGCCCGCCGGGGGCGGCGACGAGGCGGCCGGCGCTGGCCTACCGGATGGGGAGGGCCATGCACCGCCGAGGCCTGGTGTCCGAGGCCCGCATGCAGGCCCTGCGGCGCCGCTACGGGTCGCGGGACTATCTGGCGGCGACCGGGGTCATGCGGGCCGTGCACGTAAAGGTCGTGAACGAGACCTACGAGGACCAGCTGGCGGCGGTCGCCTGCCCCACGGAGCTCGTGTGGGGGGACGACGACACGGCCGTGCCCGTGGCGGTGGCCGAGGCGGCCCGGCGCCTCCTGCCCCGCTCGGTGCTCACGGTGGTCCCGGGTGCGGGCCACCTCACGCCGCTCACCGCCCCCGACGCGCTGCGCGAGGCGGTCGTTAGGCTGGGGGGACGCAGCGGGGCCGTGCACGCCGGTGAGGCCGGCGACACCGGTGAGGAGGCGGCCGACGGCGCCGACGGCGCCGACGGGGGCGGTCGGGTGAGGCCGATCGCCGACGGCACCGACGGGGGTGGTCGGTGAGGCCGATCGCCGTCGCCGCCGGCCTGGTGGCCGCCGGTTTCGCCGCCGTGCGGTGGCTCCGGGTGGCCCAGCGGGAGCACTACCTGGCGGGCTCGGTGTCCCGGTTCGCCCGGCGATGGTGGACGCTCGGGGCCAACACGATCCTGGCCGCCGCCGTCGCCGTCGGCGTTGTGGCATCGCTGCGGTCCTCGCTGGCCGCCGCCGTCGCCTGCGGCGCCGTCGCCGTCGGGCCGTTCGGGCTCTCGTTGCGCGGACGCACGGCGAAGCTGGCGTGGACCCGGCGGCTGCGCACGCTTGGGGCGGTGTGGGCCGTGCTCACCGTCGCCGCCGTCGCCGCCGGCACCGTCGCCGGCTTCGGTCCCACCGCCGCGCTGGTCGTCGCGGCGGTGACGCCGCTCGTGGTCGACGGGGCGCTGGCCCTGACGGCGCCTGTCGAGCGCCGCCTCGGCGAGCCCTACGTGCGGCGGGCGACGGAGCGCCTCAACCAGGTGCGGCCGACGGTTGTGGCGATCACCGGCTCGTACGGCAAGACGACGACCAAGGGCTACGTGGCCCACCTCCTCGCCGCCACCCGCTCGGTCGTCGCCACCCCGGCCAGCTTCAACAACCGGGCCGGTCTGGCCCGCGCCGTGAACGAGAACCTCACGCCCGGCACGGAGGTGTTCGTGGCCGAGATGGGCACCTACGGTCCGGGCGAGATCGCCGACCTGTGCCGGTGGTGCCCACCCGACGTCGGCGTCATCACGGCCATCGGTCCCGTCCACCTCGAGCGGATGCGCACGGAGGAGACCATCGCGGCCGCCAAGGCCGAGATCCTCGAACGGGCCGGGGTGGCTGTGCTCAACGTCGACCACCCGCTGCTCGCCGCCCTGGCCGGTCGCCGGGCGGCTGCGGGGCAGCGGGTGCTGCGCTGCTCGGCGGCGGCCCAGGCCGCCGGTGCCGACGTGGTGGTCACCGCCGGAGAGGTGCGCGCCGCCGGCCGCCTCGTCGGCCGTGCGCCCCCCGGTGCCCAGCCGACCAACGTGGCGTGTGCGGTGGCTGTCGCGCTGGAGCTGGGCGTGCCCGAGGACGTCGTCGCCGAGCGCCTGCCCTCCCTGCCGGGCGCCCGGAACCGGCTCAGCGTGTCCAAGACGGCCGGCGGGGCGACCGTGCTCGACGACACGTACAACGCCAACCCGGCGGGAGCGGCGAGCGCCCTCGCCGCCCTGACCGGTCACGGGACGCCCGACCACCTCCGTGTGGTGGTGACGCCCGGCATGGTCGAGCTCGGCCCCCTGCAGTACACGGAGAACGCCCGCTTCGCAGGGGCGGCCGCCGCCGTGGCGTCGCACCTCGTCGTCGTCGGCCACACCAACCGACGCGCCCTGCTGGAGGGAGCGGCCGGCGGCCGGGCCGAAGTGGTGGCCGTGGAGACGAGGGAGCAGGCTGTGGCGTGGGTGCGCCAGCATGTGGGGGAGGGTGACGCCGTCCTCTACGAGAACGATCTGCCCGACCACTTCGCCTGAGCGTCCGCCGCGACGTCACCTCCACAGGAGCCCGCCTTGCCCAGACCCGCCGTCGTCTTCGGAGGACCGTCGCCAGAGCACGACGTCAGCATCCTCACCGGGCTCCAGGCGGCCCGGGCGCTGGGCGACGTCTTCGGCGTGTACTGGTCCAAGGACGGCGGCTTCTGGGAGGTCGACGTCACCGCCGAGGCCGAGGCGTTCGCCGATGGGGTGCCGCGCAAGGCGGGGCAGCTGCGCCTGGTCGCCGGCGAGGGTCTGGTCGGCAAGCGCCGGGCCCTCGACGTGTCGGCGGTGGTGAACTGCTGCCACGGGGGACCGGGCGAGGACGGGAGCCTGCAGGGCGCCCTCGACCTGGCCGGACTCGCCTACACCGGTCCCACCGCGGCCGGGGCCGCGCTCGGCATGGACAAGCTGGCCTTCGGCAACGTGGTCAGCGGTGCCGGTCTGCCCTCGCTGCCGCGGGTGCTGGTCACCCCCGGCTCCGAGCTGCCCTGGGACGGGCCGTCGATCCTCAAGCCCCGCTTCGGCGGATCCTCGATCGGCATCGAGGTGGTGGCCGACGCGGCCACGGCCACCGCCCTGGTCACCCGGAGCCCCCACCTGCGGGCGGGGGCCGTGGCCGAGCCGTACCGGGAGGACGCCTTCGACCTGAACCTGGCCGTCCGCTCGTGGCCGCAGCTGGAGCTGTCGGCCATCGAGCGGCCCCTGCGCACCGACGGCGGCAGCATTCTCGGGTACAAGGACAAGTACCTGGGCGGCGAGGGAATGGCGAGCGCACCCAGGGAGCTGCCGGCCCGGCTGCCCGAGGCGGTGGCCGCCCGCGTGCGGCACATGGCCACCGTCGTCGCCGGGCTGGCCGGGGTGCGGGGGGTGGCCCGCATCGATTTCCTCGCCGCCGGCGAGTCGTTCGACGAGGTGTACGTGAACGAGGTCAACACCATCCCCGGCTCGCTCGCGCGCTACCTGTGGGTCGAGCCGGCGGTGCCCTTCCGCCGGCTGCTCGACGACCTGCTCGAGGAGGCCGTCCGCCGGCCGTCGTTCTCGTGGAGCACCCAGGGCGCCGACGGCACCGCCCTGCGGGCGGCGGGCAGCATCGCCGCCAAGCTGGCCTGAGACGGTCGGAGGGCACTGCGGTGGTCGACGTCGACCCCGAGAGGTTCCGGCAGCTGGTCGCCGACGCCCTCGACGACCTGCCGCCCGACCTGGGCGAGGTGATGCAGAACGTCGCCGTCGTCGTGAACGACACGTCGCCGCCGGGCAGCGTGCTGGGGCTGTACGAGGGCATCCCGCTGACCGAACGGGCCGAGTACGGCGGTCTTGCGCTGCCCGACCGCATCACCATCTTCCGCCGGGCGATCTGCCGCATGTGCGCGGGCGAGGAGGAGGTCGTCGCCCAGGTGCGGATCACCGTCGTCCACGAGGTCGCCCACCATTTCGGCATCTCCGACGCCCGCCTCGAGGAGCTCGGCTGGGGCTGACTCGGGGGCCCCGAGGGCGGTGCACGCGCAGACGCTGCCCTGTGTGCTTCGAACGCGGGTCCGGCGCTACGGTGGCCCGCCGCTGCGACCGGAAGGAGTCCCATGCGCTGGACACTGCCGCCCGAGAAGGTCCCGGAAGCCTGGTTCAACGTGGTGCCGCGTCTCCCCCAGCCCCTCGACCCGCCGCTGCACCCCGGCACGCGCCAGCCCGTGGGGCCCGACGACCTGGCCCCGCTGTTCCCGATGGCCCTCATCGGCCAGGAGGTGAGCGCAGAGCCGTGGATCGACGTCCCGGGCGAGGTGCTCGACGTGTTGCGGCTGTGGCGGCCGACGCCGCTGGTGCGGGCCACCCGCCTGGAGCAGGCGCTCGGGTCCCCGGCCCGGATCTACTACAAGGACGAGTCGGTGTCGCCGGCCGGTTCCCACAAACCCAACACGGCGGTCGCCCAGGCCTTCTACAACAACGCGGAGGGCATCGCCCGCCTGGCGACCGAGACCGGAGCCGGGCAGTGGGGGAGCGCCCTGTCGTTCGCCAGCGCCCTGTTCGGCCTGGAGTGCAAGGTGTACATGGTCCGTGCGTCGTACGAGCAGAAGCCGTACCGGCGGATGATGATCGAGACGTGGGGCGGCGAGGTCGTCCCGTCGCCGGTCGCCGACCCGACGGTCCCCGGCTCGCTCGGGAGCGCGATCAGCGACGCCGTGGCCGACGCCGGTGGTCGCGACGACACGCACTACGCCCTCGGCTCGGTGCTCAACCACGTGCTCCTGCACCAGACCGTCATCGGTCTGGAGGCCAAGGAGCAGCTGGCGCTGGCCGGTGAGGCGCTGCCCGACGTGGTCGTGGGGTGCTGTGGCGGCGGCTCGAACCTCGGCGGCCTCACCCTCCCGTTCGTCGAGGACGACGGCGTGCGACTGGTCGCCGTCGAGCCCTCGTCGTGCGCCACGCTCACCTCCGGGCGCTTCGACTACGACTTCGGCGACACCGTCGGGCTCACGCCGCTGCTTCCCATGTACACGCTCGGTCACGAGTTCGTGCCGCCGCCGATCCACGCCGGCGGGCTGCGCTACCACGGCGACGCGCCGATCATCTCCAACCTCGTCCGCTCCGGCCGCATGGAAGCGGTCGCGTACCCGCAGTCGAAGGTGTTCGAGGCCGCCGTGCACTTCGCCCGCACCCAGGGCACCATTCCTGCGCCCGAGACGAGCCACGCCATCCGGGCCGTGGTGGACGAGGCCCTGGCGGCCAAGGAGGAGGGCGTCGACCGGGTGATCCTTTTCGGGTACTCGGGCCACGGGCTGCTCGACCTGTCGGCCTACGACGACTACCTCAACGACCGGCTGGACGCGTAGGCGTGCCCCGCTTCGCCCTGAGCGCGGTCGGCGCCGACCGCCCCGGCATCGTGGCCGCGGTCACCGGCGCGCTGGTGGACCACGGGTGCAATCTCGAGGACACGTCGATGTCGATCCTGCGGGGCCAGTTCGCCATGATGCTCGTGGTCGCCGGCCCCGAGGGGCTCGACGCGGCGACCCTCGAGGAGGCGCTGGCCACGCCGGCGGCCGACCTCGACCTGGTGGTGGCCGTGCGTTCCGTGGCCGACGAGGTGCCGGCCGCCCCGGAGGGCGAGGCATGGGCGGTGGCCGTGTACGGCGCCGACCGCCCCGGGATAGTCCACCGGGTGACGTCGCTGCTGGCCGGCGAAGGAGCGAACATCGTCGACCTGAGCACCCGCGTGATCGGCGAGCCCGACCGCCCCGTCTACGCCATGATCCTCGAGGTGTGCCTGCCGCCGGGGCTCGAAGGGGCGGTCCTGACCGACCGCCTCGGGGCGCTGGCGCGCGAGCTCGGCGTCGAGTGCAGCGCCCATCTCTCGGAGGCCGACATCTTGTGAGCGGCGCGCCCGCACGCGCCACCTCGGCCTGATGCCGGTCCGGCCGGTGCTCCGCATGCCCGAGGCGGTCCTCAAGGAGCGGGCCCGGCCGGTCGGGGTCATCGACGAGGCGGCGCGGGCGCTCGCCCTCGATCTCGTCGACACCATGCGGGCGTCCCCTGCGTGCGTGGGCCTGGCCGCGCCCCAGATCGGGGTGAGCGTCCGCGCCTTCGCCATGGACGTCAGCGGCCACCGCAAGGCGAAGTCTTGCCACGGCGAGATCGTGCTGTTCGACCCCGTGATCCTGGTGTCCTCCGACCCCGTGCACGGGCGGGAGGGATGCATGAGCGTGCCCGACCTGACCGGAGACGTGGCCCGCTGGACGGAGGTCGTGGTGCGGGGGCGCACCGTCGAGGGCGAAGAGCGGGTCCTGCGCACGGACGCCTTCGAGGCGAGGGCCGTCCAACACGAGCTCGATCACCTCGACGGCCTGCTCTTCCTCGACCGCGTCACCTCGCCGGCGGCCGTGTTCCGCCGCAAGATGTACCGCTGATCCGCGAGGCCCGTCCTCTACGCTTGGCTCCGTGCCGTTCCCCCGGAAGCTGCTGAACGAGGGCGAGGACGTGGTCCTCGACCTGCACCCGCACTGGTGGTACTTCGCCCGTCCCGTCACGGCGGTCGTCGTCGCAGCCGTGGCTGCCGTGTTCGCGTACACGAAGGACGTGACGTTCTTCCGGATCGCCACGCTCGTGCTGCTCGTGGCCGCCGTGGGCTGGCTCGCCGTCGCCTACGCCAAGTGGAGCACCACCAATGTGGTGGTCACCACCGACCGCCTCATCCACCGCAGCGGGGTCCTCGGCAAGCAGGGCAAGGAGATCCCCCTCGAGCGGGTCAACGACATCAGCGTGCACCAGACGTTCTTCTCCCGGATGATCGGGGCGGGCGACGTCACGATCGAGTCCGGCGGCGAGCGCGGCCAGCAGCGGTTCAGCCAGATCGCCAGGCCGTTCGTCGTGCAGAACGTGATCTACGTGGAGATGGAGCGGGCCAAGGCCAGGGATGCCGACCGCACCGGCGGTGGCGGGCGCCGGGAGCTCTCGATCCCCGAGCAGCTCGAGAAGCTGGACGACCTCCGGCAGCGAGGGATCATCTCCCAGGCCGAGTTCGACGCCAAGAAGACCCAGCTGCTCGAGCGGATGTAGGCGCCGGGTGGGCGCGCGGGCGGACCTCAGGGATGTCAGGGAGCTCGGTATCGAGCGTGGCCAGCGCGTGCGCTTCCGGCGGGGCGGTGGCCGGCCGTGGCACAGCGGGCGGGTCAGCGGTATCGAGCGGGACGGCAGCATCGGCGTCATCGACGCCAAGGGGTCGTCGCGCGCCGTTCCGATCCAGCGCATCGAGGTCCGCACGACCGGTGCTCGCGGCGCGCCCCGGTGGGAGTCGCTGGTCGCGGTGGCCGCCCGTACCGAGCAGCTCAACCTGTTCTGACGTGCGCCCCCGGGTCGGAGCGACGCTCGTCACGCTCGCCCTGGTGGGCGCGGGGGCGGGCGCCCGCCTCGGCCCGCCCGGCCGGATGGTGGCGCAGACGGGCGGCACGTCGAGCTCATCGGGCACCGGCTCGGGGTCGTCGGGATCATCGGGCGCCGGGTCCTCGGGCTCCTCGCAGGACGGGTCGTCGGCAGGCGGCTCGTCCAGCGGCGACGGCTCGTCGGGAGACGGATCGTCGGGCAGCGGCACGGGCGGCAACGGGGGCACGGGCGGTGACGAGGGCAGGGGCGGCGGCGCCGGGGGCGGCACGCCACCAGACTCGGGCGGTCCAGGGAAGACGGCGCCCGGTGGGGCGGCGACCACGGCGCCGGCCGCCATTCCCCAGCCGACCACGCCGAGCTCGATACCGGCTGATCGCGTCGGCGAGGGAGAGCCGTCCGACTGCGGACCGGAGTTCGCCGTCGGTCTTCGCTGCTTCGACGTCGGCGACGGCCGCGGGATCCGTGGCGTCCGGGTGCCCGACGGGATCGGTGGCTTCGTGATCGTGCCGATCGCTCCGGTGCCGGTGGTGAACGTCGACACGGGGGCGTCCACGAGCGCGTCGAGCAATGTCGACCTGCGTATCGGGGTGAACGGGCGGACGGGCGAGGTCGTCCGCGTGAAACGGCGGGCCGACGCCCGCCGCCAGCGCGGCTTCGCGACCATCGCCATCCTCCTGCTGGCCGTGATAGCGGCCGCTTCGGTGGCGACGTACCTGCGGGTCCGTCGCCTGGGGTCGCCGTGAGCCTCGTCTCCGATGCGATGTCCTGCCGCGTGGGACGGTTCACCGCCGGATACCTCGTTCTGTTCGGGGCGTGGTCGGCCGGCCGCGGCGACCGCCGCTTCCTCGCCTATGTCGTCGTCGTCGGCGGCCTGGCCGCCGCGTTGCGCGCCGCCCACCGCGCCGCCCGGTTCAGCTCCGTGCTGTGCGGCGCGCTGGCCGTGTGCGGGCTGCTCCACCTCTCGGGTGGTCTCCTGCCGTCCCCGACCCCTGGCGCCGCCGTCCTGTACGAGACGTGGCTGGTTCCCGAGCTGGTGAAGTTCGACCAGCTGGTGCATTTCACGATCACCGCCGTGCTCACCGTCGCCCTCTGGCACTTGCTCGGGGGCTGGATCGACGCCGGCCGCTGCGGGCCGTGGGGACGCGCCCTTCTCGCCGTGCTGGCCAGCCTCGGTTGGGGTGGGCTGAACGAGGCGTTCGAGTTCCTCTCCACGCTGCGATTGGACAACTTCGTCGGCGGGCTCGACAACACGGGGTGGGATCTCGTCTTCAACGCCTTCGGCGCTCTGGCGGCGGGCGCCTGGCTCGCCTGCGCCTCACCGCCGAGGAGCACGGCCGGCGCACCGGATCGGGCCGCTCCGATCGTGGACCTGCGCCTGGGTGGGTCCACCGCCCGAGCGCCGGCGACAGCGACGGACCCTCATCCGATGCGAGACGCCAGCCTCGTCGACACGTTGCCGCCGGCCAGGCGCTCGAGGGCAGCGGGCTCGACGCGCTGGAAGTAGCCCGTCACGCCGACGCCGTCGGCCGACACGGCCTCCACCTGGGTCAGGTTGCGGCGGAGGCCATCGAGGCCGACCGGCCCGTCGACGCCCACCCACAGCGGAACTCCCACGTCGCGGTTGGCCCGGCACGACTGCTCGATCTCGTCGCCGCGCGGACGCCACCGCGCGCTTCCGCCCGGTCCGACGGCGACGGGGAGGGCTCGGTACGCGTCGCCCGCCTCGGCCGACACCTGGAGCACGTCGAGCGATCGCTCGCACGCGCTGTCGTAGACGGCGGCGACGGCCCGGGCGAGTGCCTGCTCGGCCGGGATGGCGGCGCGGACGATGCGGCGCAGCCCGCGCCCGACCCGCCCCCCGGAGGACCCCGCCGGCCCGGCCATGTACGCCGACCGCCGGTCGGCGAGCCACCGGTGCACCTCGTGGCGGCCCACGCCCTCGCGCCGCGCCGCCAGCACGTCCACCAGGAGGCGGTCGAGCTCGTAGACGGGGAGGTGGCGGTTGCCGGTGGCGACGACGCCGTGGGGCTGGCGCTCCTTGATCGTCTCGTACGCCAGGACGTGGCCGGCCAGCAGATGGTCGAGGCTGCGGATGGTGGCGGCGACGTCGAGCCGCCGACCCGGAGGGTGGCGCCCGGCCATGTACGAGAAGAGGGCGGTGACGTTGAGCTGGTCGATGGTGACCCACTGGTTGGCGCGCCCGGCGAAGTGCTCGACCGCCGTGTCGACCCACGAGCAGAACCGCTCCGGGCTGTCCGGTCGCAGCCAGAAGTCGACGCCCATCCACGCCGGGTGGGCGAAGCGGTGCAGCACGACGGTGGGTTGCAGCCCGTGCTGGTGGCACACGTCGAGCAGGCGGCAGTAGCCGGCCACCGCGTCGAGGTCGACCTGCCCGTCCAGGGGCTCGCAGCGGGCCCACTCCACGCAGACCCGGACGGTGTCGAACCCGGCCGCCGCCACCCGGGCGACGTCGCTGTCCCAGCGCCGCCGGAAGCCGTCCGACGCCGGCCAGGCGGGAGCCCGTCCCTCGATCTCCCACCAGCACCAGCTGTGGGCCGGCTCGCCCCGGCCGTTGAAGCCGCCCTCGTGCTCGAACCCGCCGAGGATGGCGCCCGTGCGCAGCCCGTGGTCCGGACCGGCCACCTATGCCTCCTCGAACAGCGTCTCGCCCCGCCGAAGCCGCGAGGCGATCCGGACGACCTGGGCCAGCTCCCGCCGGGTCGGCGTATGGGCGGCGAGGAAGCGGGCGCAGCCGGCCAGCAGCAGCGCCCCCTCCTCGGAGCCGGGCGGCCAGGCCGCCGCCTGGCGGACCGCCGCTTCGTAGATCTGGTACCAGTGGAACCCGGCGTCCTCGGCCAGGAGCGCCTTCCCCAGGGCGGCCACCAGCGCCCGCTGGTCGTTGCCGGCGACGACCCATCCGTAGGCGATCGACCCCGCCTCGTCGACCTGGCCCTGCGTGTCCCAGCACGCCTGGAGGTCGCCGAGGTCGACGGAGCCCGATGGCCTCGGCGGTCGGGCCGGCGGTACGTTCAAGAAGCGGTCGAGGTACACGCGCAGGGCGCCGTGGAGGACGCCCCGGAGCACGTCTGTGGACGGAGCCCGCACCAGGGCCTGGTGCAGGGCGTTGGCAGCCGTGAAGCCGTGGTGCACGGCATCCCAGTCGCCATGGTCGTTCTGGGTGTGGAAGCGGGTGATCCGCAGTCCGGCCGCGAACGCGACGGCCCGGCCCAGCTGCTCGGGCGTGGCGCCGGCGGCCAGCGCGCCGCAGATGTCCTCGACGATGGCAGCGGGATCGTCCCCGAGGATCGCCCACGCCAACCCGCTCACGCCGTCCCACGACCCCCGCCGCGCCTCGCCTTGGGCGGCGAGCGCGGGCAGCCGAGCTGCCGCCTCGGCGACCAGCCCGGCCAGGTCGTGCGGGTGACGCCACTGACCCTGTTCCTCAGACCGCCCGGCTCTCGCCGTCCCGGGTACCAGCGAGGCCAGCACGGCCGGCGCGTACTCCTCGCCGAGCATGCCCACCGCCTCGAACGCCTTGTTCGTGAAGTCGATCGTGTGTCCGCCGTCGAGGAAGACGTGGTCCGTCGCAGCCGCCGTCATCATGGCGGCCACGCCGGCCAGGGGGACCCCAGTTTCGAGCGCGGTGAGCAGCGTGCGCTCGGCGGCGTCGGTGTTGCGGCCGTCGATGAACCGGCGGTACCAGTGGGCCAGGCGCTCGGGCGCGACGCCCCGCGAGCCGAGCGGCCGCAGCGGGAAGCTGGGCGGCCGGCCTCGCGTGTCGCGGGACACGAACGCCAGCCCGTGCACGAGTGCCAAGGCCCGATCCTCGGCGTCGAGGTGGGGCGCCACGTTGGCCATGGCGACGAGCACGGTGAGCCCGGCGCCCCATCCCGCGTCTCGGTACGTGGTCCCGAAGTCGACGCCGGTGCGGACCAGCTCGGTCACGGGGACGCCCCCGTCGAGCAGCGACACGGTGGCCTTGGCAGTGACGAGGGTCAACCCCTGTTCGAGCCCCTCGGCCAGCCGCCGGCGGTGGCGGTCGGCCGGCTCGGGAGCGGCCCGCCCGCCGGTGCTGGCCGACGGGCCGTCCTCGACGACCACGACCACGCAGCCGTCCTCGATATCGACGGGATAGGCGCGGACGTCGTCGGCGAACAGGTTCATGGTGCCGCCGGACGACAGGTCGAAGCGGGCGTGGTGCCAGTGGCAGGTGAGGAGCCCGTTCTCCACCGTCCCCCGGTGCAGCGGGAACCCCATGTGCGGGCAGCGGTCGTCCAGCGCGTAGGCCCGTCCCTCGTGCCAGAAGACGCACACGGGCTGCGCGCCCGCCTTGCCGGTGAGGAAGCCGCGCGCCCGCAGGTCGTCGACGGTGCCCACGTTGACGCGCATCGTCGCCACCGTACGCCCGGTCGGTCGTCCGAGGCGACGGCGGGGCGACATGCGCGACCATGCGCGTCATGGCGACGCTCGTGACCTTCCACGCCCACCCTGACGACGAGGCGATCACGTGCGGCGGCACCATGGCGCGGGCAGCCGCCGAAGGCCACCGCGTCGTGCTGGTGGTGGCCACCCGCGGCGAGCTCGGTGAGGTGGAAGAGGGGTTGCTCGCGCCGGGAGTGACGCTCGCCGACCACCGCACGGTGGAGACCGAGGAGGCGGCCCGGATCCTCGGCGTCTCGCGCGTCGAGTTCCTCCCGTACCACGACTCGGGCATGATCGGGACGCCCGAGAACGACGCGCCGGCGTCGTTCTGGCAGGCCGATGTGGACGAGGCGGCGGCGCTCCTGGCCGCCATCCTCGCCGACGAGCGGACCGACGTGCTCACCGTCTACGACGAGCACGGCGTGTACGGCCACCCGGACCATGTCCAGGTCCACCGCGTGGGGGTCCGGGCGGCGCAGCTGGCCGGAACCGGGCGCGTGTACGAGGCCACCGTCGACCGGGACTACGTCCTGGCCCTGCGGGCCCAGGCCCTCGAGCGCGGCGACGAATCGTTCGGCGGCGGCCCCGACCTCGATTTCAACGCCTTGGGATCACCCGGGCACCTCGTCACGACCACCGTCGACGTCACCGCCCATCTGGAGGCGAAGCGCGCGGCGATGGCCGCCCATGCCAGCCAGATCGGCCCCGAGTCGTACTTCTTGAACATGACCCCGGAGGTGTTCGTCGCCGTGTGGGGGAATGAGTGGTACATCCGACGGGATGCGCCCGTCGGAACGAGGGAAACCTGGCTCCTCGGATGACGTGGACCCACACCGGGTACGCCCAGCGGATCCACTTCGGGGTGCATGCGCTGGACCGGGCCGGCGACGTGTGCGTCGACCTGCGCATACGGCGGGTCCTGTTGGTCACCACGCTCGGGCGACGGGCGTCGGAGGCGGGCCGGCGTCTGGTCGAGGCGCTCGAGTCGGCCGTCGAGTCGGTGGCGGTGTTCGAAGGTGTTCGCTCGCACGTTCCTGTCGCAGCCGTCCAGGCCGCCGTGGGCCAGGCGGTGGCGGAGCAGGTGGACGGCCTCGTCTCCTTCGGCGGCGGCTCGTGTGCCGACCTCGGAAAGGCGGTGTGCGACGCGGCCGAGGGGAGGTCGGCCCACGGTCCCGGCGACATCGGCGTCCGCAGCTACTCCGACCACCCGGTCCTGCCCCACGTCGCCGTGCCGACCACGTACTCGGGCGCCGAGCTCACCCCCTTCTACGGGATGACGGACGACACGGGCCGCAAGCGTGGCTCGGGCGGTCCCACGCTGGCCCCCAGGGCGGCGATCTACGACCCGGCGGCCACCCTCGACACGCCGGTCCGGGTGAGCGCCGAGACAGGCATGAACGCGCTGGCCCACGGTGTGGAGTCCGCGTACTCGCCGAGCCGCTCGCCCGAGGCGGAGGCGATCGCCCTGGCCTGCATCGAGCGGGTGGCGGCCTCCCTCCCGGCCGTGGTCGACGATCCAGCCGACATCGATGCCCGCACGGCCATGCTCGCCGGTGCCGTCCTCGGCGGTCGGTGCCTCCAGAACGCGGCCATGGGGGTCCACCACGGTCTGTCCCAGCTCCTCGGCGGCCGCACCGGTCTGCCCCACGGGTTGATGAACGCGCTCGTCCTTCCCCATGCCATGGCCTTCAACGTGCCCGCCATCGGGACGGCGGCCGGGCGGATCGGGCTGGCCCTCGGCCAGCCCGAGGATCCTCCCGCCGCCCTCGCCCGCCTGCGCGAGCGGGTGGGCCTGCCGGCCACCTTGGCCGAGTGCGGCGTGACGGCGGAGGACGTGGAGGCCGTCGCCGGGCTGGCCCCGGACAACCGCAACGTCGCCGCCAACGTGCGGCCCGTGAGCGTCGACGACGCCCGCGCCATCCTCACCGCCGCGCTCACCGGCGGGTGAGCGGCGGACCGGAAGTTCCGAGGACGCCGGCGTGCGGGGCCGTTTCGTCGCCGCCTCCCGGGGGGCGCGATGATCCGGCCATGTCCGTCGTTCGCATCAACGCCATCAACGTCCCCGCTGAGCGGGCCGAGACCATGGCCGCCCGCTTCGCGGCCCGAGCCGGCCACGTCGAGAAGACCGACGGGTTCGAGGAGTTCCAGCTCCTGCGCCCTTCCGACGGCCGCGAGACGTGGCTCGTCTATACCCGCTGGGCCGACCAGGAGTCGTTCGACGCCTGGGTGGCGTCACAGTCGTTCAGCCAGGGCCACGCCAAGCCCGAAGGCGCTCCGGCGCCGGTCGCCACCGGTTCCGAGCTCTGGTCGTTCGATCTCGAACAGCACACCGCTCGGGCGTAGCCTTAGGGCCATGGACACGGTCGAGTCGCCCCGCTGGCGAGGGATCAACCACCTCGCACTGGTCACGCCCGATATGGACGCCACCGTGCGCTTCTACCACGGCGTGCTCGGCATGCGGCTGGTGGCCACGCTGATGGCGGGGCCGATGCGCCACTACTTCTTCGAGATCGGCGTCCAGAACACCGTGGCCTTCTTCGAGTGGAAGGGGGCGGGCACCCTCGCCAAGCAGGCCGGCGTGCCCATAAGCGCCACCGTGCAGCTCGACCACCTGTCGTTCAACCTGCCCGACGAGGACGCCCTGCTGGCCCTGCGGGACCGCCTGGTGGCGGCAGGGTGCGGCATCACCGAGGTCGTCGACCACGACATCATGCACTCGGTGTACTTCACCGATCCGAACGGCATCGCGCTGGAGGCGTCGTGGTGGGCCTTCGACGTCACCGGCCGCCCGGCCGACTACGACGACAAGCGGGCGTTCTCCGACCCCGATCCCGTGCCTGCCGTCGCCGAGCTGGCCAGCACGGGCCGGCTGGCCTGGACGCCGCAGACCGAGCTCACCGGCGACGAGATCGTCGACCCGTCGTAGTCCCTCGCATCTTTCCCACGCCGCTGCTCGCGTCCCTCCGCCAGATCCACGAGGGCTGGGCCTGGGTGGTGATCATCGGCAACGGGCTGGCCGGCGCGTGGGCGCTCGGCGCCCACAAGGTCCCCTCCCTGCGCACCCGTGCCCTGTGGTGGTTCACGGTCTTCGCCGAGCTGGCGGTGTTCGTGCAGGTGTTCCTCGGCGTCGGCATGGTGGCCGGGCAGCACATCGAGGCCGTCCAGTTCCACATGTTCTACGGCTTCGTGGCGATCATCACGGTCGGGATCCTCTATTCCTACCGCCAGCAGCTCCGCCACAAGCTGTACCTCCTGTACGGCTTCGGAGGCCTCTTCGTGATGGGACTTGGCATCCGGGCCGTGCTGGTCGGCGCACGGGCATGACGCGCCCCGACGAACCTCCGGTTCCGGGTGCGGAACCTCAGAGGTGCACCACCGGGCAGGTGAGCGTGCGGGTGATGCCGTCGATGAGCTGCACCTTGCTCACCACCATGCGGCCGAGCTCGTCGACGGATCCGGCCTCGGCCTGCACGATCACGTCGTACGGACCGGTGACGTCGTCGGCCGAAACCACGCCCTCGATGCGAGCCACCTGTTCGGCGACCTGGGCCGCCTTGCCGACCTCGGTCTGGATGAGCACATATGCGGTCACGGCCACGGGCTTCTGCCTCCTCGACGACCTGGCGGGCGCCCGCACTCTACCGTGGAGGATCATGGCGAATACCCCCGAGCTGATCCCGCGCGCCGTCCTGTTCGGCAACCCCGAGCGCCACGCACCCCGCATCTCACCGGACGGGCGCAAGCTGGCCTGGGTCGCCCCTCTCGACGGCGTCCTCAACGTGTGGGTGGGCGACGTGGGGTCCGAGGACGCCAAGCCCGTCACCGAGGACCGTGACCGGGGCATCCGGCAGTACTTCTGGGCCCACGACGGCCGGCACCTGCTCTACCTGAAGGACGAGGGCGGCGACGAGAACTGGCGGCTCCACGCCGTCGACCTGCTCTCGGGGACCATTCGCGATCTCACCCCGTTCGACGGCGTGCAGGCCCAGGTGATCGAGGTGGCCCGCCATCATCCCGACCACGTGCTGGTCGGTCTCAACAAGGACAACGAGCAGCTCCACGACGTGTACCGGCTGGACCTGGCGTCCGGCGCCCTCGACAAGGTGGCGGCCAACCCCGGGTTCATCGCCTGGGTGGCCGACCGTGACATGCGGGTCCGGGCGGGGGTCGCCCCCACCCCCGACGGCGGCATGGCGGTGATGGTGCGGGACACCGAGGACGACGACTGGCGGCCGCTGCTCGTCGTCGGCCAGGAGGACTCGTTGAGCACCGCGCCGGTCGCCTTCAGTGGGGACGGGCGCTCGCTGGTGCTCATGTCGTCGAAGGACGCCAACGCCGGGCGTCTCGTGCGCATGCCGCTGTTTGCCGACGACGACGGCGGTCCCGCGCCGCCCGAGGTCATCGCCGCCGATCCCCGCTTCGACGTCGCCGACGTGGTGCTCCACCCGGACACGCACGAGGTGCAACTGGTGGGCTTCCTTCGCCAGCGCCTGGAGTGGCAGGTCCTCGACGCAGGGCTGGCCGACGACATGGCCGCCATGCAGGCGCTGCACCCCGGGGACCTGCGCGTGGCCAACCGCGACGAGAGCGACGACATCTGGCTGCTCGGGTTCACCGCCGACGACGGTCCTGTGTCGTACTTCTCGTTCGACCGCCGCAGCGGCGAGGGCGCGTTCCTGTTCCACCACCAGCCGGAGTTGGCGAACTACACGCTGGCGAACACCGAGCCCTTCTCGTTCACCGCTCGCGACGGTCTGGAGATCTCCGGGTACCTCACCTTTCCCGCCGGCCCCGAGCGCAGCGGCCTGCCCGCCGTGCTGAACGTCCACGGCGGGCCGTGGGCGCGCGACGAGTGGGGATTCAACGCCGAGGCCCAGTGGTTGGCCAATCGGGGCTACCTGTGCGTCCAGGTGAACTTCCGCGGCTCCACCGGGTACGGCAAGGACTTCGTGGGAGCCGGCGACCGCGAGTGGGCCGGCAAGATGCACGACGACCTCGTCGACGCCGTCTCGTGGGTCGTGGACCGCGGGTTCGCCGATCCCGCGCGGGTGGCCATCTACGGAGGCAGCTACGGCGGCTACGCCGCTCTCGTCGGCGCCACCTTTACGCCGGACCTGTTCTGCTGCGCCGTCGACATCGTGGGACCGTCGAACCTGAAGACCCTCATCGAGAGCATCCCTCCCTACTGGGCGCCGCTGCTCGCCCAGTTCCACACCCGCGTCGGCAACCCGGAGACGGAGCCGGAGTTCCTCTGGTCGCGTTCGCCGCTGTCGAGGGTCGACGCGGTGCGGATTCCCCTGCTGATCGCCCAGGGCGCCAACGATCCACGGGTCAAGCAGGCGGAGTCCGAGCAGTTCGTCGCCGCGCTGACGGAGAAGGGCATCGACCACCAGTACATGCTCTTCGAGGACGAGGGGCACGGCTTCGCCAAGCCCGAGAACCGCCTCAGGTTCTATGCCGCCGCCGAGTCGTTCCTGGCCAAGCACCTCGGAGGCCGCTCGGAGGACTGATCGCAGCCGTCCCGAGGCAATAGCTCGCCAAAGTGGCGAGCTGTTGCCTCGGGAGTGACGTCAGGCGCCGACGCGCTCGGCGAGGGCGTCGAGCTGGGCGCGGAGGGCGTCCGGGAGGCGGTCGCCGAACTGCGCGAAGTGTTCCTCGATGGAGGGGATCTCGGCCCGCCAGTCGGCGTCGTCGGCCCGGAGCAGCTCGGCCATGTCGTCGTCGGAGACGCTCAGGCCCGTCGTGTCGATGGCACCCGGCGCAGGGAGCAGGCCGATGGACGTCTCGACCGCTTCGCCCCGACCGGCGGTGCGCTCGAACACCCACTCGAGAACCCGGCTGTTGTCACCGAAACCGGGCCAGAGCCACCGCCCGTCGGCATCCTTGCGGAACCAGTTGACGTAGAACACCTTGGGGAGCTTGTCGGCGCCGATCGTGCGGCCGATGTCGAGCCAGTGACCCAGGTAGTCGGCCATGTTGTACCCGCAGAACGGGAGCATGGCGAACGGGTCGCGACGCAGCTTGCCCACGGCGCCGGCCTGGGCGGCCGTGGTCTCCGACGCCATGATGGAGCCGAGGAAGATCCCGTGCGCCCAGTCGAACGCCTCGGTGACCAGCGGGACCACCGACGAGCGCCGTCCGCCGACGAGGATGGCCGAGATCGGCACGCCGGCGGGGTCCTCCCACTCGGGCGCGATGGCGGGATCCTGCGCCGCCGGCGCGGTGAATCGGGCGTTGGGATGGGCGGCGGGCGTCCCGGACCGGGGCGTCCAGTCCTCGCCCCTCCAGTCGGTGAGGTGGGCCGGCGGCTCTTCGGTCATGTCCTCCCACCACACGTCGCCGTCGTCGGTGAGGGCGGTGTTGGTGAACAGCGAGTTGGCGGCCATCGTGAGCATGGCGTTGACGTTGGTGGCGGAGTTGGTGCCGGGGGCGACGCCGAAGAACCCCGCCTCCGGGTTGATGGCATGGAGCCGGCCGTCGGGGCCGGGCTTCATCCAGCAGATGTCGTCGCCGACCGTCTCCACCTTCCATCCCGGCAGGCTTGGCACGAGCATGGCCAGATTCGTCTTGCCGCACGCCGACGGGAACGCGCCGGTGACGTAGCGCGTCTCGCCGGCCGGGCTCGTGAGCTTCACGATCAGCATGTGCTCGGCCAGCCATCCCTCGTCGCGCGCCATGACCGACGCGATGCGGAGTGCGAAGCACTTCTTTCCGAGCAGGGCGTTGCCTCCGTACCCCGATCCGAAGGACCAGATCTCCCGGCTCTCCGGGTAGTGGACGATGTACTTGTTGTCGGCGGTGCACGGCCACGGGACGTCGCCCTGACCGGGCTCCAACGGCGCGCCGACGGAGTGGAGGCAGGGCACGAAGGCGCCGTCGTCGCCCAGGACCTCGAGCGCCCCGGTTCCCATGCGGGTCATGATCCGCATGTTGACCGTCACGTAGGGGGAGTCGGTGAGCTGCACGCCGATGTGGGCGATGGGCGAGCCGAGGGGTCCCATGGAGAACGGGACCACGTACATGGTGCGGCCCCGCATGGACCCCCGGAACAGGTCGGTGAGGGTCGCTCGCATCTCGGCAGGTGGGCGCCAGTTGTTCGTGGGCCCGGCGTCGTCCTCCCGCTCGGAGCAGATGAACGTGCGATCCTCGACGCGGGCGACGTCCCCGGGGTCGGAACGCGCCCAGTAGGAGTTCGGGCGCTTGGCGTCGGCCAGGCGGGTGAACGTCCCGTTGTCGACGAGCAGCTGGGCCAGCCGGTCGTACTCGTCGGCAGATCCGTCGCACCACTCGACCCGGTCGGGCGTCGTCAGCGATGCCACCTCACTCACCCAGTCGAGCAGCCTCTTGTTCTGCGTGGGAGGGGTCATACGGCAATGGTAAGGGTGCCTTCAGCACCGGCGCGCACGGTCTCGCGCAGGCCCGGATCAGATGCCGGGCGGGTCGGGCGGTGGGCCCATGTCGACCTCGGAGCCGAGCCGGAGGCCGCTGGCCCTGCCGTCGGCGTCGACGTCGAACATCACGCGCTGGCCCTGCCGGAGCATGCGCAGGATCGAGCCGGCCAGGGCGTTGGGCGCGAGCTCGTACTCGGTGCGGTCAGGGGTGTCTCGGATCACCGTCCCGTCTCCGCTGGCCGGGTCGTACGACTTCACCACGCCTTGCACCCTGGTTGCCTCCGGCATCTACGCTCGACTGGTGGACGCTACCGGCGACGCTCGATGACCGGCGAGTTCGCCGTCATCGACCGGTTGCGCAGGATGCTTCCGGGCCCACCCGAAGGCGAGACGTGGATCGGCGACGACGCCGCCGTCGTCTCGCCCCCCCGGGGCGGGCTTCTGCTGACGGCCGACGCCGTGGTGGAGGGGGTGCACGTCGACCTGCGGCTGCTGCGACTCGACGACGTGGGGTGGAAGGCCGTGTCGGTCAGCGTGAGCGACGTGGCGGCCATGGGGTGCCGGCCCCTCTACGCCCTGATCACCGTGTGCGGCCCTCCGGACACCGACATCGAGCTGCTGTACGCCGGCGTGGCCGAGGCGGTGGCGGCGTACGACTGCCCCGTGGTCGGCGGCGACCTGGTGAGCGCGCCGCAGCTCGCCGTGTCCGTGGCGGTGGCGGGGGAGACCGCCCACCGCGCACCGGTGCTGCGGACCGGCGCCCGACCCGGGGATCGGGTTTTCGTCACGGGCCGGCTGGGGGGGTCGGCCGCCGGGCTGCGCCTGCTGCGGTCTGGAGCGGCGAAGGCGGACCATCCGCTGGCCCTCGCCCATCGCCGCCCGGTGGCGCGCCTCCCCGAGGGACGGGCGGCCCGCGCCGCGGGGGCCACGGCGATGGTCGACGTGTCGGACGGTCTCGCGTCCGACATCGGCCACCTGCTCGACGCCTCGCGTGTCGGCGTGACCCTCGACCACGTGCCGGTCGCCGGAGGGGCGACGCTCGACGACGCGCTCGGCGGTGGCGAGGACTACGAGCTCGTCTTCACGTCCTCTGACCCGGCTCGGGTGGCGGCGACGTTCGCCGAAGCCGGTCTCCGCCAGCCCATCGGGATCGGATACTGCACGGCCGATCCGGCCCAGCGGCTGCTCGACGGCGCCCCTCTTCCCGACGCCGGCTGGCGGCACCAGTTCCGGTGACCCGTTGACGGCCGGCCCGCCCGTGGCCCTCACCATCGCCGGCACGGACTCCGGTGGCGGGGCCGGGGTGGCCGCCGACCTCAAGACGTTCGAGGCGCACGGGGTGTGGGGGACATGCGCCATCGTCGCCGTGACGGCGCAAAACACGACGGGGGTCCAGTGGATCGAGACGGTGTCGCCCGCGGCCGCGGCGGCCCAGATCTCGAGCGTGGCGTCCGACATCGCCGTCGACGCCGCGAAGACGGGCATGCTGGCCTCCGCCGAGCTGGTCCGGGCGGTGGCCGGTGCCATCCGGGACGCCCGTATCCCGAGGCTCGTCGTCGATCCTGTCCTGGTGTCGAAGCACGGCAACCCGCTCCTGGCGGACGACGCCGTCGACACCCTGCGCGACGACCTCCTTCCCCTGGCCAGCGTGGTCACACCCAACCTGCCGGAGGCGGCGCGACTGGTCGGCTTCGACGTCGCCGGCCGTCAGGCCATGGAGGCGGCCGGTCGCGCCCTGGTCGCCATGGGCCCGGCCGTGGCCATGGTGAAGGGCGGCCACCTCGGCGGGAACTCGTCGCCCGACTGCCTCGTGGTCGCGGGCGCGACCGAGGCCGTGTGGCTCGAAGCCCCCCGTTCCCCCGCCTGTCACACGCACGGCACGGGGTGCGTCCTCTCGGCGGCGATCTGCGCCGAGCTGGCGCGGGGGATGGACCCTGCCGACGCCTGCGTGGCGGCGCGCCACTTCTGCTCCCGCGCCATCGCCGCCGGACTCGCCCTGGGGACCGGCGTCGGTCCCGTGAACCCGGGCTGGGAGCGGGCGGCGCGGTGACGACCGTCGGGTCGGGCACCTGAGCGGCGCCGGCCACCTCCGGCTCGGCGTCCTCGACCAGTCACCGGTGCCGGCTGGCGCCACTGGCGCGGACGCGCTGCGCGACACCGTCGCGCTGGCCGGCGCCGCCGAGGCGCTCGGATATTCCCGATACTGGCTGGCCGAGCACCACAACACGACGGGCCTGGCCGGGACCGCGCCCGAGGTTCTCGCCGCCCGGGTGGCGTCGGCCACATCCACCATCCGCGTCGGCGCCGGTGGCGTGCTGCTGTCGCACTACAGCTCGCTCAAGGTCGCCGAGGCCTTTCGCGTCCTGCAGGCGCTGTTCCCGGATCGCATCGACCTCGGTATCGGCCGCACGGCAGGCGCCGACGAGGTGGCAACCTCCGCATTGCAGGCCGGCCCGGAGTCGTTCGGTGACGAGCATTTCCCGCGACGCGTCGCCGACCTCATCGCGTACCTCGGCGGCGGCCTCGAGGCCGAGCATCCCCACGCCGGCGCCCGCGCGATGCCGGCGTCGCCCGGGGGCCCTGAGGTGTGGCTCCTCGGGTCGAGCTCGTACAGCTCCGCCCTCGCCGCCGCCCTCGGCGTGTCGTTCTGCTTCGCCCACTTCATCACGCCCGCCTACGGGCACCTGGTCGTCGACCGCTACCGGCGCTCGTTCACGCCGTGCGGCGCCGCAGGGCTGACCGGGCCGCGAGCGGCGCTGGCCGTCTCGGTCATCTGCGCCGACACCGACGCCGAGGCCGAGCGCCTGGCGACCAGCCAAGCGGTGTGGCGTCTCGGAAGCGACGACGACCGCGGCCCCCTGCCGTCGCCCGAGGACGCAGCCGTCGTCCTCGGCGGGCTCGACCGGGTGGCCCGGGCCCGGGTCGCCCAGGCGCGGGAGCGGGTGCTGGTCGGCGGGGTGGAGCGCGTGAGGCGGGAGATCGGCGCGCTGGCAGCGGCCTTCGGCGTGGACGAGACGATCGTCGTCACCGTGGTGCACGACCCCGTGGCACGCCGTCGCTCCTACGAGCTGCTGGCCGGCGCCTTCGACCTCGGGCCCGGAGTGGTGGGCGACGACGGGTAGCGGGGCCCGGCGGGGCCCGGCGGCGCCCCGCCGCCGCCGGCGGTCCCTCAGTGGACCGCTTTGGTGACCTTGCCCGCCCTGATGCACGACGTGCACACGTGCACGCGCTTGGTGGTGCCGTCGACGATGGCGCGAACCCGCTGGATGTTGGGGTTCCAGCGACGCTTGGTGCGCCGGTGGGAGTGACTGATGCTCATGCCGAAGGAGGGATGCTTCCCACAGACGTCGCAGACCGCTGCCATGCGGAGGACGTTACTACCATCGGCTCCGGTGGAGACCTTGGAGCGGCTGGGAGCCGAGCAGGTGCGCGCCGTGGTCACGGCCTACCGGGACGCCCTGAGGACCCATCAGGAGGCGGTGAACCGCCTGAACGTGTACCCCGTCCCCGACGGCGACACCGGTACGAACATGGCACTCACGGTTGAGTCGGTCGTCGGCGAGCTCGACGGCACCGACGACATGGCCTCCACCTGCAAGGCCATCGCCCACGGTTCGCTCATGGGCGCCCGTGGCAACTCCGGGGTGATCCTGTGCCAGCTCCTGCGGGGACTGTCGGACGCCTGGAAGGCATCAGACTCCGTCGGTCCAACGGAGATCGCCGACTCGTTGCGACGGGCCAGCGACGCCGCCTACCGGGCCGTGATGCACCCGGTGGAGGGGACCATCCTCACGGTGGCGGCGGCCGCTGCGAGCGGCGCCTCCGAGGCAGTGGCGGCCGGCAAGGAGCTGTGCGACGTGCTCCAGACGGCGCGGGCGGCGGCGGCCGAGGCATTGAAACGCACGCCCGAGATGCTGGCGGTGCTGAAGGAGGCGGGGGTGGTCGACGCCGGCGGCGCCGGTTTCGTGCTCCTGTTGGATGCGCTCCTGCACGTGGTCACCGGTCGACCGCTGCCCGAGGCGCCGCCCGTTCCCGCCGACAGCGCGTCCGCCTCCGTGCCGGTGTCGCCGTTGCCGTCCACGCGCGGCGCCGACGCCACCGAGGACGGGCCGCGCTACGAGGTCATGTACCTGCTCGAGGTGGCCGACGACGCCATCCCCGGCTTCAAGCGCGCCTGGAGCGACATCGGAGACTCCATCGTGGTCGTCGGCGGCGAGGGCACGTGGAACTGCCACATCCACACCGACGACATCGGCGGGGCGGTCGAGGCCGGCCTCGACGTCGGTGGCCGCCCCCGTCGCATCCACGTCACGGACCTCCACGAACAGGTCGAGGAGCAGCGCTGGGTCCGGGAGGGAACCGGCCCGGCCGAGGCCGACGCCCCGTCGGCGCGCACCGCCGTCGTGGCCGTGGCCAGCGGCGCGGGCGTGGCCCGGATCTTCCGCTCGCTCGGGGCGGCGCGCGTCGTCGCCGGCGGGCAGTCGATGAACCCGTCGACGGCCGAGATCCTGGAGGCGGTCGACGGCGTGTCGGCCGACGAGGTGGTCGTCCTGCCCAACAACTCCAACATCGTGCCGGTGGCCGAGCAGGTCGGCGCTCTCACCGCCAAGATCGTGCGCGTCGTGCCCACCCGGGCAGTCGCCGAAGGGATGGCCGCCCTCCTCGACTACGACGGGAACGAGGACGCCGCCGCCAACGCCAAGGCGATGGGCGCGGCCGCCGGTCGGGTGACGCCCGGCGAGGTGACGCGGGCGGTCCGGGCATCGTCGTCCAGCGCCGGACCCATCGCCGAGGGCGACTGGCTGGGCCTCTCCGCCACCGGCATCGAGGTCGTCGCCCCTTCGGTGGCCGAGGCGGCGACCGCCCTGCTCGACTGCCTGGTCAGCGCCGGCCACGAGCTCGTGACCGTGCTCGAGGGCGAGGACGCCGACCCCGCCGACACGAGGGCCATCCATGACTGGCTGGAGCACCACCGGCCGGGCGTGGCCACCGAGGTCCACGACGGGGGCCAGCCGCTCTATCCCTTCCTCTTCTCGATCGAGTGAGTCCCCGCCGTCTCAGCACGCTGGCCGCCATCCCGGTGAGCGAGCTGAAGGGCGTCGGCACCAAGCGGGTCGAGAGCCTGGCCGAGATGGACATCGGCGACGTCCTGGACCTGCTCATGCACTACCCGCGCCGCTACGTGGACCGCACGAGCCAGGCGTCGATCAGGGAGATGGCGGTCGGCGCCGAAGCGATGGTGGTCGCCACCGTGAAGCGGGTGACGAGCCGACGCACCAGGCAGGGGCGGTCGCTGACGGAGGTCGACGTGTTCGACGGCAGCGGCTACCTGCACTGCGTGTTCTTCAACCAGCCCTGGCGGGGCAAGCAGCTCAAGGCCGGCACCGAGGCGGTGTTCTTCGGCCGCCTCGAGGTGTTCCAGGGACGGCGCCGGATGACGAACCCGGTGGTCGACCTCATCGGCGACCGCACGGGCAGGATCATCCCGATCTACCCGCAGTCGGGCAAGGCCGGCGTGCAGACGTGGGAGCTGGCGGCCTGGATCACCGAGGCACTGGAGCGGGCCGGTGATCTCGCCGAACCGCTCCCGCCGGCAGTCCGCGACGAGCTGCACCTGGCCGGGCGCACCTGGGCGTTCCGGCAGATCCACGAGCCGGAGTCCATGGGTGCGGCCCAGACGGCGCGGCGACGCCTCGCCTTCGACGAGCTGTTCCGGCTCCAGGTTGCGCTCGTCATGCGCAAGCGGGCGGTGGAGCGGGCCTCGAAGGGCATCCGCCACACGGTGGACGGCGAGCTGGTGCGCCGGTTCCACGCGGCACTGCCGTTCGAGCTCACCGGCGCGCAGCAGCGCGCCTGGCGTGACATCGCCGCAGACCTGGCCGGACCGCACCCGATGCACCGGTTGCTCCAGGGCGACGTGGGTGCCGGCAAGACGGTCGTGGCCGTCACCGCCATGCTGGCTGCCGTGCAGGGCGGTCACCAGGGCGCGCTGATGGCCCCCACCGAGGTGCTGGCCGAGCAGCACTTCCTCGGCGTGCGCGAGTTGCTCGGTGGGTTGAACGTGCCGGATCCGGCCACGTTGATTGGCGACCGCGGGCTGCGGGTGGAGCTGCTCACCAATCGCACGCCGGCGGCGCGCCGCACCAAGCTCCATGCCGCGCTCCGCGCCGGTGAGGTCGACGTGTTGATCGGGACCCACGCCCTCCTGACCGAGCACGTGGAGTTCGCCGACCTGGGCGTGGTGGTGATCGACGAACAGCACCGCTTTGGCGTGGAGCAGCGGGCTGCCCTGCGTGGCAAGGGCAGTGATCCCGACGTGCTGGTGATGACGGCGACGCCGATCCCGCGCACCGCCGCCATGCTCGTGTATGGCGACCTCGACCTGACGGTGATGGACGAGCTGCCGCCGGGGCGGACGCCGATCACGACGGCGTGGGCGCGTGGTCCGTTGGAGGAGGCCCAGGCCTGGGCCAAGGTGCGCGACGAGGTGGCGACCGGACGCCAGGCCTTCGTCGTGTGCCCACTCGTCGACGAGTCGGAGCGGATCCAGGCCCGGTCGGCGACCGAGGAGCTGGAGCGCCTGCGGGCGGAGGTCTTCCCCGATCTGCGCCTGGGGCTCCTGCACGGCCAGATGGCCGCTGCCGACAAGGAGGCGGCCATGGACGCCTTCCGGCGGGGCCAGGTCGACGTCCTCGTCGCCACCACCGTCGTCGAGGTGGGCGTCGACATCCCCAATGCCACGGTGATGGTGGTCGAGGATGCCGACCGCTTCGGCATGGCGCAGCTGCACCAGCTCCGTGGGCGCGTCGGTCGGGGGGCGGCGGCGTCGTGGTGCTTCCTGCTGGGGGAGGCGACCACGCCCGAGGCCGAGGAGAGGCTCAGCGCCCTGGTGCGAACGACCGACGGCTTCGAGCTGGCGGAGGTCGACCTCGACCTGCGGGGTGAGGGAACGATCCTCGGTACGCGCCAGAAGGGGCGCAGCGATCTGCGCCTGGCGTCGCTGCGGCGCGACAAGGACCTCGTGCGCGAAGCGCGTCGGGTGGCTTCGGCCATCCTCGACGGCGACCCGTTGCTAGACGCCCACGAGATCCTGGCCGACGAGGTGCGCCTACTCGTCGACGAGGAGGAGGCGGACTTCCTGTTCAAGTCGTGAGCCAAGGGCGACGGAAACTGACTAAAACGTCGAACGCGCCAGACCGGGACGATTTCGTTCCGGCGCTCCAGCACGAAGGTGAACCTGCAGGCTGCCCGAGGTCCGTCCGATGCCTGCAACCTGCCCGGACCAACTCCGGCATCGGGAGCCCCATCCGGTTGCGTGGCGTCGCTGGGCGTGCGCCCACACTCCTGGCGCGGGAGCCTCCATACATCTGATTATTCCGCCAAAAGCGTCGAAATCGAAATGTTCCGGCCTCTCTTCCGATTGGTCATTTGACCGTTTCGACAGTGGGAACAGGCGGTTACCTTCCTCGTCAGCAGTTCGGCGGACTGCGAATCCCTGCGGTTTTCCCGGTCAGTTCGGCGCGGGACGGAGCGCAGCCCGATCACGTACGAAGGAGCGACAGTGGTTTCCCATAGCGACAATGCTCAGAGCGCCTTCTCCACTGAGGCACGCCCGGCGGTGAAGCCCAATGCGAGGTATACGCCTCCCAAGAGAAGTTTCCGGAGAACCAAGGCGGTGGCACTGCTGCTCAGTTCCGGCGTCGCGTCGGCACTCGGATCCGGGGTTTTCGCCTCGCCGGCGTCTGCAAGCATCCCCTCTGCAGATGGCACGTTCTACGGCTGCTACCTGAAGACCGACGGGTCTCTGAGGCTCATCAACAAGGACAAGGGCAAGACGTGCACCACTTCTGAGGTGGCCGTTTCCTGGGGTACCGGTGCCCAAGGTGCGCAGGGCGCGACCGGTGCTCAGGGTGCGCAGGGCTCGCAGGGTGCGACCGGGGCGCAGGGCCCGATCGGTCCGCAGGGTGCAACGGGGGCCCAGGGAGCGAACGGCGCGCAGGGTGCGACCGGCGCGCAGGGTGCGACCGGCGCGCAGGGTGCGACCGGTGCCCAGGGTGCCGACGGCGCTCAAGGTGCGAACGGCTCGCAGGGCGCGACCGGTGCCCAAGGTGCCGACGGCGCGCAGGGTGCAACCGGCGCCCAGGGTGCGGTTGGTGCCCAGGGCCCGATCGGTCCGCAGGGCGCCACGGGTGCCCAGGGTTCTGACGGCGCGCAGGGCGCCACCGGTGCCCAGGGAGCCGACGGCGCCCAAGGCGCGCAGGGTGCCGACGGAGCGCAGGGCGCCACCGGTGCCCAGGGTGCTGACGGAGCGCAAGGTGCGCAGGGTGCCGACGGAGCGCAGGGCGCCACCGGTGCCCAGGGTGCCGACGGCGCTCAGGGTGCAACCGGCGCACAGGGTGCCGACGGTGCCCAGGGTGCTGACGGCGCCCAGGGGGCCGACGGCGCGCAGGGAGCGACGGGCGCTCAGGGTGCGGCAGGGGCCCAGGGCCCGATCGGTCCGCAGGGCGCTACCGGTGCCCAGGGCGCCGCCGGTGCCCAGGGTGCCGACGGTGCCCAGGGGGCCGACGGCGCTCAGGGTGCTACTGGTGCGCAGGGTGCCGACGGCGCTCAGGGTGCGACGGGCGCCCAGGGTGCGGTAGGGGCGCAGGGCCCGATCGGTCCGCAGGGCGCTACCGGCGCCCAGGGAGCCGACGGTTCCCAGGGTGCGAACGGTTCCCAGGGTGCGAACGGCGCCCAGGGTGCGACGGGCGCCCAGGGCGCGACGGGCGCTCAGGGTGCCACCGGCGCCCAGGGTCCGGTTGGACCCCAGGGTGCCACGGGCGCACAGGGCGCTACCGGCGCCCAGGGTGCCACCGGCGCTCAGGGCGCCACCGGCGCTCAGGGTGCACAGGGCGTGATCGGCGCCACGACCCTGGTCACCGGGTCGGCGGTAAACATCGCGGCCAACCTCAGTATCGGCTCCACGACCTCAGCGACTGCGACGTGCGCCAGCGGCAAGGCGATCAGCGGTGGTGGAACGATCACCAACGCCGGATCGTCGACGAAGGCTGTCTCAGTTCTCACGGAGTCCAAGCCGACGACGGCGACGAACCCGGGGACCTGGACCGTGACAGCCACGGTCGCCGTCAGCGGGAACTCGAGCTCGACAGTTACGGCCTACGTGCTCTGCGGCTGAACCAACCTGAGCAGCTCGTCGCACGGAGCGACACGAAGACGGGGGGCCACCAGGCCCCCCGTCTTCTGTTTGCAACCTCCCGATAGCGGTCCACCGGAGCTGACAGAGTGCCGCCCGAGCGCCATCGGCCTAACACAGCAGCGGGCCCCCGAGACGCGGGCCGTCCTTCACGACGAGCAGGTTCGCCTGCACGTACGGGATGTTCACCTGCTGCTCCCACGGCGTTGGGAAGTAGGTGCGGATGTGGCTGATCTGGAGGCGGGCCGTGAGAGTGGGAAGGCTGCTCCTGAGGCGCGCCTGCGTGAGGTACCAGAAGCTGTTCTCGTTGTAGAACGCCACGTGGCTGGGATCCTGGAACGCGCCGCGCCCGTCTGTGCTCGGAGTCTTCGTGGCGATGAGACCGCCATGCACCAGCACGCGCCCGCACTCGTTCATGAACGCAGCGCGATCGGGAAGTCGCTGCAGCAGCTCCGTCCCCTTGATGACACCCACGGAGTTGTCCGGGAACCGGAGGCGAGGGTCCGAGGGATCGATGACGACCACCTCGCCGGGATCTGCGTCCGGCGAGGGCGGCGAGGATTGCGTCCGCAGGCTGAGCACGTCGAGGCCGTGGCGCCGGCTCCATGCCGCGGCGAGATCCTCGATGTGCTCCTGGTAGTAGCGGACGGTCTGTTCCTGGATGAAGGCGTTCGTTGCCGGCTCCACCTGCGTGTTGCGGCCGTGGATCCGCTGGAGGTAGAGGCAGCGATCGATGTGGTGGAAGTCACCGGCGAGGAACAGCCGGGCCATCAGCTCCTGGTCGTCGAGAACCTCGAGCTTCTCGTCGTATCCGCCCACGGTCTCGTAGGTGGCCCGGCGGAAGGCGCGTACGTGGTTGGGCGCATACCAGATGTACGCGACGTTGTGGGGGTAGGCGGCGAGCGCATGGCACCGGAGATATGAGACCCCGTCGATCTCGTCATCGGAGTACAGCCACCCCATGGCGGCGTTGAACCGGTCGTGGTTCGGCGTCAGGTCCTCGTTGACCTGGGCGAAGTCGGAGAAGACCAGCGACACCTCGCGCTGGGCTTGGAACGCGTCGGCGATCTCGGCGAGGCAGGTCGGCGTGAGGACGTCGTCGTGGTCCAGCTCCACGAGCACGTCGCCGCTGCACAGGGAGCATGCATGACGCTTGGCGGCGCCCACCTTCCTGGGGAAGGTCCCCCTCGACACCTTGATGCGGTCGTCCGCCTCCGGCGGAGCCCACGTCGACGCGTCGGCATTCAGCACGACGACCCACTCCCAGGAGGGATTCGTCTGCTTCACGAGGCTCCGATAACAATCGTCGAGGAACCGCGTGTTGTGGCTCGGAGTGAAGACGGACAGCAGCACGAACGGGTTCAGCCGGTGGAGGTCGGCGTCGAGGCGGGGAGGCGGGAGGCCAGCGACGGATTGATCTCGAGCGCTCTGCCCACCTCCGCATTCCCTTCCGTGTTCTGTCCGATCTGGCGAAGAAGCAGCCCAAGGTTGAAATGGACGTTCGCGTCGTCGGGGTTGATGGCCAGGATCTTCCGGTACGCCTCGGCCGCCGCCGGAGGGTCAGTCGAGGTGAGGAGAACGCCGAGGTTGAACAACGCCGGTTGGTAGGCCGGGTCGATCCCGAGGGCCTTGTTGTAGGCGTCGGTGGCGCTCTTCACATCGTTCAACTGTTGGTAGACGACACCGAGGTTGTAATAGGCCAGCTTGTTCGTCGGGTCCTTGTCGATCGCGGAAAGGTAGATCTGCCGCGCCCGGTCGAGGTTTCCCTGACTCTGCGCGTCGAGGCCCTCTTGAAGCGTCTTGTCCGCTGCGGACAGCGTCGTCGAGGTCGTGCCGGGCTTGGCCGAGTCCTTGTCGTCGTCACTGCTCCCGCAGGCGGCGCACAACGCCATAGCGGCGATCGCGAGGACCAGCAGCCCCGGGCGCGTGGCGCGACGGAGACGGTGCACGGAGGGTGCACGACCAGAGCGCGGGTCGGCTGTCGTCCCGAGACTGAGCGCTCGCATCTCCGGGGACGTGCTGCGTCTGTGCATTCCCTTCCCACCTCCGTCGCTCCCGCTGATCGCGTCGTGAGGCTAGTGCCGTACGGCGGCGCGGATTCACGTGCAGGTGCCGCTTCCGGAAGACATCTCCCTCGTCGACGCTCCGAGGATTAGCGTTCGCCGCGCATGGCCGGCACGCCGCTCGTGGTGATCGACAGGGTGAGCAAGTCGTTCGGCGACGTGCGGGCCCTCCGGGAGGTCAGCCTCACCGTGGAAATCGGCGAGGTCGTGGTGGTGATCGGTCCGTCCGGCTCGGGCAAGTCGACGCTGTGCCGGTGCATCAACCGGCTGGAGCCGATCGACCAGGGGACGATCACGATCGACGGTGTGCCGCTGCCCGAGGAAGGCCGGGCTCTGGCCCGCCTCCGGGCCGACGTGGGCATGGTGTTCCAGTCGTTCAACCTGTTCGCCCACAAGTCGGTCCTCCAGAACGTGACGCTCGGTCCCGTGAAGGTTCGGGGGCTGTCGAAGGCGGACGCCCGCAGGAAGGGAATGGAGCTGCTGGAGCGCGTCGGCATCGCCGAGAAGGCCGACCGCTTCCCTGCAGAGCTCTCGGGCGGCCAACAGCAGCGTGCCGCCATCGCCAGGGCGCTCGCCATGGAGCCAAAGCTCATGCTGTTCGACGAACCGACCTCGGCCCTCGACCCCGAGATGATCAAGGAGGTATTGGACGTCATGGTCGAGCTGGCGGGGGAGGGCACCACCATGGTCGTCGTGACCCACGAGATGGGCTTCGCCCACTCGGCCGCCCGCCGGGTGGTCTTCATGGACCAGGGCCGGATCGTGGAGATCGCCCCGCCCGACCGGTTCTTCTCGGCGCCCGAATCCGAGCGGGCCCAGGACTTCCTGTCCAAGATTCTCGACCACTGAGCGGATAGACAATGCGCACCGAGCCAAGGAGATGCAGATGACGCGAAGAAGATTGCTGGTCCCGCTGCTGTTGGCGCTCGCTCTCGTCGCGACGGCGTGCGGGGACGACGAGGAGGATGGCACCACCACCACGACGGGCGGCGACACCACGACCACCGTGGCGATTCCGACGTTCGCGGCCGGAACGACGATGGCGAAGCTGCAGGACAAGGGCAAGATCGTCGTCGGCACCAAATTCGACCAGCTCGGGTCCGGTCTGAAGAACCCGGTGACAGGCGATCTCGAGGGGTTCGACATCGAGATCGCCAAGCTGATTGCCATCGGCATCTTCGGCGGCACCCTCGACGACATCGAGGACAAGATCGAGTTCAAGGAGACCAAGTCCAACATCCGGGAGGCGTCGATCCAGGGCGGCGACGTCGACATCATCGTGGCGACCTACACCATCAACGACACGCGTAAGCAGCAGGTCGACTTCGCCGGCCCCTACGTGATCGATGGGCAGACCGTGATGGTCAAGGCCGACAACACCTCGATCAAGGCGCTCACCGACCTGAACGGGAAGAAGGTGTGCACCGTTCGGGGTTCGACCACGCCCGACAACCTGGCCAAGAAGTCGGTCACGCCGTCCGAGCTGGTCCTGCGGGGGACCTATCCCGAGTGCGCCGACGAGGTCCGTCAGGGCCGGGTCGAGGCGGAGGTCACGGACCGGGGCATCCTACTCGGCCTGGTGCAAGCCGGGAACGGCGCCTTCAAGCTCCTCGACATCGACATCAGCGAGGAGCCGCTCGGCATCGGCCTCAAGAAGGGCGACGACGCCTTCCGCGAGTTCCTCAACAAGCGGCTGGAGGAGATCGACGCCAGCGGCGAGTGGGCGGCGGCGTACGAGCGGACCCTCGGCAAGCTGGGCCTCACCACGCCCGAGCCGCCCGCCGTCGACCGGTATGCCGGCACCGGGACGGCGACGACGCTGGCCACCACCACGTCGACGGCGGCCACCACCACCACCACGACGGCACCGGCCACCAGCAGCTCCACCTGAGTCGGGCGGGAGGCCGTGGACGTCGTCCTCGACAACCTCGACCTCTTCTTACGGGGTATGCGCACCACGGTGACGCTCACCGTGCTGTCCTTCTCGGCGGCACTCGTGATCGGCACCGTGGTGGCTGCATTCCGGATCAGCCCAGTCCCGCCGTTGCGGGCGGTCGGAACCTTCTACGTGGGCACCGTCCGCAACACGCCGCTCGCCGTCCTCATGATCCTGTTCTTCTCGGGGCTTCCCGATGCCGGGGTCATCGTCGACTCCCGGTACGTCTCGGCGGTCATCGTGCTGTCGGCCTACACCGGAGCCTTCGTCGCCGAGGCGGTGCGGGCCGGGGTGAACTCCGTGGCCGCCGGCCAGGGTGAGGCGGCCCGCTCCCTCGGGCTGACGTTTCCCCAGGTGCTCTTCCTCGTCGTCCTGCCCCAGGCCATCCGCACCGTCGTGGCACCCCTCGGCAGCATCTTCATCGCACTCATCAAGAACTCGGCCCTGGCCGCGTTGATATCGGTGGCGGAACTGGCCGGCAACGCCGAGGAGCTCATCCGGTCCACCGCCCAGCCCATCCCGATCTTCGTCGGCACGGCGGTCGCCTATCTGGCGCTGTCGCTCCCGGCCGGGCTGGCCGTCGCCCGCCTCGAGCGCCGCTACGCGATCAAGCGATGACGGCACCGGTGCTCGCAGATGCCATGGGGCCCCGGGCCCGGCGGCGGGCCGTGGTCGCCTCTGTGGTCGCCGGCGCCGCCATCGCCTACCTCGTGGTGCTCGCCGTGCGCCGCCTCGACGCCAACAACCAGCTCCTGTGGGACAACTGGCGCCCGTTCACCAAGCGCAGCATCCTCAAGTTCTTCCTGGGCGGCCTCGGGAACACGGTGCGGGCGGCGGTCACGGCCATGGGGTTCGCCGTCGTCGTCGGTGGTCTTGTGGCCCTGCTCCGCCTCTCCCGGAGCCGTCCACCCAGGTGGGTCGCCCGGGGCTACGTGGAGTTCTTCCGGGGGTTGCCGCTGTACGTGCTGATCCTGTTCTGCGGCTTCGGACTACCCCGTCTTGGAATCCGCTTCTCGCCCTTCTGGTTCCTCGTGACCGCGCTGTCGATCTACAACAGCGCCATCCTGGCCGAGATCTTCCGCGCCGGGATCCTGTCCCTCGATCGCGGCCAGGGCGAAGCCGCCTCCGCCATCGGGCTGGGCTACTGGCAGTCGATGGCCTTCGTCATCGTCCCCCAGGCCGTGCGGCGCATGGTCCCCGCCATCATCAGCCAGCTCGTCACCCTGCTGAAGGACACGTCGCTCGGCGGGCTGATCTTCTACGAGGAACTGCTCAGCAGGGGTCGCATAAACGCCGAGTTCACCCAGCGGACGCTCCCGTCCCTGACCGTGGTGGCGACCATGTACATCGCCGTGAACTTCACCCTCAGCGCCGTGGCCGTCCGGCTGGAGGCACGCCAGCGGCGCCGGTACGGAGCCGGCAAGATCGAGGTGGCGGGCGCCGAGGACGTCGCCCTCGTCGCTGCCAAAGGCGACGCCCGGCTCGATGCCTAGTCACGGCGGTCGTGCCGGCATCCCGCTCACGTAGCCTCCCGCCATGCGCGTTGTGGCCGGATCAGCCAAGGGGCGGCGGCTCCAGGCGCCCGAGGGGCGGTCGGTGCGGCCGACCGGCGACCGTGTGCGAGAGGCCGTGTTCGACATCCTGTCGTCGCTCGACGTCGTGCAGGGCCGGTCGGTGGCCGACCTGTTCGCCGGCACGGGCGCCATGGGCATCGAAGCGCTGTCGCGGGGCGCAGCGGCGGCCACCTTCGTGGACGACGAGCCGTCGGTGCTCGACATCGTCCGCACGAACCTCGTCCTCACGGGCCTCTATTCACGGGCGACGGTCGTGCAATCCGACGTCCTCGACTGGGTCGCCATCGCCCCGCGGGTCGACGTGGCCCTCGTCGACCCGCCCTACGAGTTCGACGACTGGGCCGCTCTGCTGGCACACCTCTCGGCCGGCACGGCCGTGCTCGAGAGTGACCGGGAGCTGGAGGTCGGGCCGGGGTGGTCGGCCCTCAAGGTGAAGCGCTACGGCAGTACCGTGGTCACGGTGGTCCAGCCGGCCGACCCCTCCGACGAGAAAGGCAGCGAGTGAGGACAGCCCTCTTCCCGGGCTCCTTCGACCCTCTTCACAACGGGCACCTGGAGACGATCGAGACGGCGGCCAAGCTGTTCGACTCGGTGATCGTCGCCGCCCTGCGGAACCCCCAGAAGGGCGAGCCGCTGTTCAGCCTGGAGGACCGCCGGGAGTTGATCGCCGAATCGGTGGTCCACCTGCCCAACGTGCGGGTGGAGTTCTTCGGCTCCCTGGTGGTCGACCTCGCCCGCCAGGTCGGCGCCGACGTCATCATCAAGGGCCTGCGGGTGGCGTCGGACTTCGAGCACGAGTTGCAGATGGCCCAGATGAACGAGGCCATCTCCGGGCTCAACACCGTCTTCCTCCCGTGCGCCACGAGCTCGTCGTTCATCTCCTCGTCACTCCTGCGGGAGATCACCCGCCTGGGCGGGGCCGACCGGGTGAGCGAGATGGTGCCCGAGCCGGTCGCCAAGCGGTTGCAGGAGCGCTGGCTGTGATGGACAGCGCGGGCGACCAGGTCAACACCGAGACGCTGATCCGTCGCGTCATCGAGATCGTCAACAACGCCAAGCCCATGCCGCTGTCCACCACGGTGCGAGTGGAGAAGGACGAGGTGCGCGAGCTCCTGGAGGACGCCTTGGAGCGCTTCCCCGACGAGCTGCGGCGGGCGCGGTGGATGCTCAAGGAGCGCGACGAGTTCCTGGCCAAGGTCCAGCGCGACGCCGACGAGATCCTCGAAGCGGCACGGGTGCGGGCCGAGCGCATGGTGCAGCGCACCGACATCGTCCGCACGGCGACGCAGCTGGCCCGCAAGACGGTGGAGGAGGCCAGGGAGGACGCCCGCCGGCTGCGCCACGAGGCCGACGACTACTGCGACCAGAAGCTGGCCGCCTTCGAGATCGTGCTCGAGCGCACGACCAAGACCGTGCAGGCGGGCCGGGAGAAGTTGCGGGCCACGGCGCCCGACGACGACACCGACATCGGCTTCGGGCCCGACGCGGGCGCACTGGGGGCGTCCGAGGGCATCGACGAGGCGTTCTTCGACCAGGACGAGCCGCTGTCCTGACGTCGCCGCGCTGCGGTCGGCGGGCCAGGGCGGGAAGGCGCCGTTCGGCCCACCGGCGCCGTCGGCCGCACCGCGCGGCGCCTCCTAGAATCGCCCCGTGGCTGCCAGTCCCTTCGTCGTCAGCGTCGGCCAGCTGCTGCGCGCCCCGGGTGATCGGCGCAAGGCGGTCCGCAGCGGCGTGCTCCCCGGCCTGGCCGTCACCGGCAGCGCCGTGCCGGACGGCGCCGAGGTCACCGTCGAGGTGATCCTCGACGCCGTGCCGGGCGGGGTTGTGGCCACGGGCCTGGTCTCCTCACCGTGGCGCGGCCCGTGCCGACGGTGCCTCGCCGACACCGGGGGAACGATCAGCGCCGAGGTCCGTGAGGTGTTCGAGGAGGAGCCCGACCCGGAGCAGACCTACCCGATCAAGGGGGACCGGCTCGACCTGGAGCCCCTCGCGCGGGACACTGTGCTGCTGGAGCTGCCCCTGGCGCCGCTGTGCCGGGAGGACTGCGCCGGGATCTGCCCCCTGTGTGGGACCGATCGCAATGTGGCACCGTGCCGGTGCGACGAGGCGCCCAAGGACCCCCGCTGGGCGGCGCTCGACGCTCTCGGCGGCAGCTGAGAACGAGCGCGACGAGCATCACGAGCACCACGAGAAGCGAGCGAGAGAGAGCCGACCATGGCCGTCCCGAAGAAGAAGACCTCCAAGGCCAAGAGCCGCAGCCGCCGGGCCAGCAACTGGACCTTGTCGACGCCGCCGCGCAGCATGTGCCCGCAGTGCCGGCGGGCCAAGCTGCCCCACGTGGTGTGCCCCAACTGCGGCTGGTACGGGGGACGCCAGGCCATCGACGTCAGCTGACGATGCTTCCCATCGCCATCGACGCCATGGGGGGCGACAGGGGCCCTCTCGAGATCGTGGCCGGTGCCCGCCGAGCCGCCGACGAGCTCGGTGTGCCGCTCCTGCTCGTGGGGCGTCCCGATGAGCTCGGCGACACGGGCGGGATCGAGGTGCTGCCCGCCACCGAGGTGATCGAGATGACCGACGACGTGGCCACGGGGGTCCGTCGCAAGAAGGATGCGTCGGTCGTGCGGGCGGCGGAGGCGGTGCGGGACGGCAGGGCCAGCGCCATGGTGAGCGCCGGCAACACCGGCGCGGCGATGGGCAGCGCCCTGCTGCGCATGGGCCGCCTGCCGGGGGTGAGCCGCCCGGCCATCGCCACGCCTCTGCCCGTGCCCGGGTCCACGCCCACGGTGCTGCTCGACGCCGGCGCCAATGCCGAGTGCACGGCGGAGATGCTGGTGCAGTTCGCGCAGATGGGCGCCGCCTTCGCCGCCGGTCGCTACGGCATCGACCACCCGCGCACGGGACTGCTGTCCATCGGCGAGGAGGCCACCAAGGGCACTGGCGCAGTGAAGGAGGCTCACGCCGCGTTGCAGTCGAGCGACGTGTGGGCCGGGTCGGGGGGCGCCTTCATCGGCAACGTCGAGGGGCGCGACCTGCTCACCGACCGGGTCGACGTGGTCGTCACCGACGGCTTCACCGGGAACGTGGTCCTGAAGACGCTCGAGGGTGCCATGACGTTCATGCGCGACGCCGTGTTCGGCGTGATGATGTCCACGCCCGAGGCCATCGAGGCGTCGAAGGCCCTGATCCCGCTGCTGATGCCGCTCGTGAAGGAGATGGACCCCGACTCCTACGGTGGCGCGCTGCTGCTCGGTGTCGATGGCGTGTGCATCATCAGCCACGGGGCCTCCAGCGCGGATGCCGTGTTCAACGCCGTGGGCGTGGCCAGGGACATGGTGGAGGGCGGCCTGGTCGACCGGTTGCGCCAGTCCGTCAAGGTCTGAACCGCACCGCCGAGCACGGCTTGTTCACAAGCGAGCAAGTGCCGACACGCACTACCATCCGGGCGTCGTCACCCTGTTCAGGAGCCGTGCATGCCTGCTGAAACCCACGTCGAACACGGACCCATGGACCGCCAGGAGGTCTTCGAGCTCATCCGCGACCGCCTGGCCGACATCCTCGAGATCGAGCCGGCGGCCATCGCCGAGGGCGCCTCGTTCAGCGAGGATCTCTCCGCCGACTCGCTGGCCCTGATCGAGCTGGTGGAGGCGCTCGAGGAGGAGCTGGGCGAGCGCACGGTGGGCTTCCGGATCGACGACGAGGACCTGGAGGACCTGCGCACCGTGCGAGACGCCGTCGACTACGTGGTCGCCAAGCTGGAACCATCCTGACGCTTCCCCGGAGCTCCGACGTGGAGGCGCTCGCCGACCGCCTGGGCCGGCGGTTCTCGGATCGCACCCTGCTCGGGCGCGCCCTCGCCCACCGGTCGTGGTGCGCCGAGGTGCCCGGCGAGGAGTCCAACGAACGCCTCGAGTTCCTGGGCGACTCCGTGCTCGGCCTGGTGGTCACAGACCACGTCTACCGCACCTACCCGGCACTGCCCGAAGGAGAGCTGGCCAAGGTCCGGGCGTCGGTGGTGAACTCGGCGCTTCTCGCCGAGGTGGCCGCCGAGTTCGACGTCGGCGCCCATCTGCTGCTTGGCAAGGGCGAGGACGCGTCGGGCGGGCGTGAGAAGCCGTCCATCCTGGCCGACGCCATGGAGGCCATCATCGGCGCCGTGTACCTCGACGGCGGGTGGGCGGCGGCGTCCGAGCTGGTGCTGACGCTCCTGGGAGACCGGGTCGCCGAAGCAGCTGCGGGTCCGGGCGGACAGGACTACAAGACCCGCCTCCAGGAGCTGGCCGCCCGCACGTTCGACCAGCTGCCCAGGTACTACGTGGTCGACGAGGGACCCGACCACGCCAAGATGTTCTTCGCCACGGTCCATGTCGGTGGGGTGGAGCGGGGCACCGGGCAGGGTCGTTCCAAGAAGCAGGCGGAGCAGGCCGCGGCCCGCGCCGCATGGGCGGCTCTCGCCTTCACCGACAAGCCCGCCGATGCCTGAGCTGCCGGAGGTCGAGACCCTCCGCCGCGACCTCGAGAAGGAGGTGGTGGGCAAGCGCATCAAGGCCGTCGAGGTCACGGGCGCCCGGGCCGTCCGTCGCCACAAGGCCACCGACGAGTTCGTGAGCCGCCTCGAGGGTCGCAAGATCAACGCCATCGACCGCAAGGGCAAGTACCTCCTCGTCACCCTCGAACCGGCGGCAGGTCCCTCGGGCGAGAAGCTCACCGACGTCCTCGTCGTGCACCTCGGGATGAGCGGCCAGCTCCTGCGGGCGAAGTCGGCGAAGGAACCGTTGGCCAAGCACACGCACGTGGTGCTCACCTTCAGCCAGGGCGGTCAGCTGCGCTTCGTGGACCCCCGCACCTTCGGCGAGCTGTTCGTCACCGCCGCCGACGAGGTGGAGAAGGTGGTGCCGGAGCTGGCCCACCTCGGCTTCGATCCCATCGACGACGTCATGAGCTGGAACCGCTTCAGTGACCTGCTCCACGCCAAGCGCACCAAGCTCAAGCCCCTGCTCATGGACCAGCAGTTCCTCGCCGGCATCGGCAACATCTACGCCGACGAGATCCTGTGGGGGGCCGGGCTCCGCTACGACCGGCTCTCCGACTCGCTGTCCTCGCAGGAGGTGCGCCGGCTCTACCGGTCGATCGTGGAGACGCTCCAGGAGGCCATCAAGCACCGGGGCTCCTCGCTTTCCGACGAGCAGTACCGAGACCTGTTCGGCGAGATCGGCGACTTCCAGAACCAGCACAAGGTGTACGACCGGGAAGGAGAGCCCTGCCGCCGCTGCCGCAGTCCCATCGCCCGCGTGAAGCTCTCGGGCCGGTCCACATTCCTGTGCGAGCAGTGCCAGGTGTGATCCCGTGAGCTCGTTCTTCCGGACCTGCTTCGCACCGTCGCGCCTCACCGGCGGGATCTGCGTCGTCGACCTGGTGCGCAGCTGGGCCCGCCACCACACGCCCGCCGACGTGGCCCGTGCCGCCGGGCAGGTCGACACCATGCTCAGCGCCGGCGTGAGCGACGACGCGCTGCGGGTGTGGGTGCTCGGTGCCGCCGGCTGCGGCTACGACCCGGGCATGCAGGGCATGGCCATGGGGCAGTGGCTCGGCCTGGTGCGCGACCTCCTGCTCGGCCAGTCCGACTGGGCGCTCCCGCCGGGCGCCTGGGAGGCGCTGCGCCCGTGGCCGCAGCCGCAGCTCGGGTCCCTCGAGGTGCTGCGCCACCTGCTCACGGGCTACTTCCACGCCAGCTGGAAGGCCACTGCGCCGACCTTCGAGGCGGTGGTCGAGCACTTCGTGGCGACGGAGGGCCCGGCGCGGGCCGCCGCCCTCGTCGACGACATCGACGAGCTGCTGGCGCTCGCCCCGGGCGAGGAACGGCTGCGGATCATCGTCCTCGGCCGGTTCGGGTCCTCCTACGACCCGAGGCCCGACCTTCCGGGCGGCCAGCGCATGGCCCAATGGCTCCGGTCGGTACGCGGCGTCGCCCTGTCCTGCGCCCTCGCCGGCTAGTCGCCGCCTGCATCGCCGGGGTCCGCGCCCCGCGCCCGGCCCGCCGCTACCCTCGCACCGGTGTTCCTGCGGTCGCTCACCCTGAAGGGCTTCAAGTCCTTCGCCGAGCCGACGACGCTCGACCTCGAGCCGGGGGTCACGGTGGTCGTCGGCCCCAACGGGAGCGGCAAGTCCAACATCGTCGACGCGGTGGCGTGGGTGCTGGGAGCCCAGGGCCCCCGCACGGTGCGCTCGTCGCGCATGGACGACGTCATCTTCGCCGGGTCGGCCAACAAGCCGGCGCTCGGGCGCGCCGAGGTCACGCTCACCATCGACAACTCGGCCGGGCTGCTGCCGATCGACTTCACCGAGCTCACCATCACGCGCACCCTGTTCCGCTCGGGGGACAGCGAGTACGCGATCAACGGCGTGCCGTGCCGCCTGCTCGACGTGCAGGAGCTGCTGTCCGACACCGGGGTGGGACGCCAGCAGCACGTCATCGTCTCCCAGGGCCAGCTGGCGGGCGTGCTCGACGCCCGCCCCGAGGACCGTCGCCTGATCATCGAGGAGGCGGCCGGCGTCCTCAAGTACCGCCGGCGTCGGGAGAAGGCCGAGCGCCGTCTCGAGGCCACCGAGGCCAACCTGGTGCGCCTCCAGGACCTCCTCCGCGAGGTGCGCCGCCAGCGCCGCCCGCTGGAGCGCCAGGCCGACGCGGCCCGCCGGCACGGGGCGGTGGTCGACGAGCTCCGGGACCTGAAGCTGCACCTCGCCGGCCGTGAGCTGGTGGCGCTCGACGCTCGCCGGCGCGCGGCCGTCGCCCGTCGCACCGAACTGGCCGCCACGGAGGCCAAGCTGCGCGCCTTCATCACCGGGATCGACGCCGAGATCGCAGCCGCCGAAGGGGTCGTCACCGTCCGGAGTGGCGAGGACCCGAGCGACGGGCTGGTGCGCTTCGAGGGCCTGCGCGAGCGGGTCCGGGGCGTCGCCGCCGTGCTCACAGAGCGCCGGCGCTCGGTCGACCGCGAGCTGCAGAGCGCGGTCGACGCCGACGTGGTGGCGTCGCTCGAGGCGGAGGCCGCCGCTCTTGCCGCCGCGCTTGAGGCCGTCGACACCGAGGCCGCCGCCCTGGCGCCACGGGCGGACGAGCTGGCCGCGTCCGACGCCGCGCTGGCGGCCGAGCGGGCCGCCTTCGAACAGGAGTGGGGCGACGGCGACCGCCCGCCTGCGGCCAGGGCGGCCGAGCTGCGCGGCGAGCTGGGCGCCCTGCGGCGAACCGTCGAGCAGGCCACGTCGGAGCAGGAGCGGTTGGCCCAGCGCCTCGGCGCGGCCGGCGAGCGCGCCGCTGCGCTGGCCGCCGACGCGGCGGCGGTGGCGGGAGAGGTCGACGCCCTCAAGGACACGTCGGGCCGGCTGGCGCCCGCGTTGGCTGCGGCTCGCGAGCGCCGCGCCGTCGCCGAAGCGGCCCTCGCGTCCGCCGAGGCGACCCTGCGGAACGCCGAGCAGGCCCGCCACTCGTGGGCCGCTCGGGCCGAGGCGCTCGGCTCTGCTTTTGACGAGGCCCGGGCCCGGGCGGGCGCCGAGCGCCTGGCCGGCGTGGCCGGCGTGGTGGGCACCCTCGTGGAGCTGGTCGACATCGACGAAGGGTGGGAGGACGCCTTCGAGGCGGCCGCCGGCGAGGCGGTGGCAGCCGTCGTGGTGGACGGCGTCGGGGCCGCCCGCACCGCGCTCGCCGCGCTGCGCGACGGGAGCGACGTCGACGCGACGGTGGGCGCCGCCGTCCTCGCCCTGGGCGGTGGGCGCGCACCGGCCAGCGCCGCCCTCCACACCGCCGCCGGCGAGCCCGTGCGGGCTCACGTGGCCTCCCGCCACCCCGGCGTGGAGGCGCTCCTCGACACCCTCCTGGCCGACGCCGTGGCCGTGGAGGGCGGCTGGGAACGGGCCCTCGACCTGGCGTTGTCCGACCCGGGGCTCGTAGTGGTGACGCGCCAGGGAGACCGTTTCGCCACCGCCGGCTGGCGCGTCGGCTGCTCCGGGACGGTCGCCACGCGCGCCGCGCTGGCCGAGGCCGAGGCGCAGGCGGCCATCGCCGAGGCCGAGGCGGGCGAAGCGGCCGCCGCCGCCCGGGCGGCGCGCAGCGCACTGGCCGACGCACAGCGGGTGGAGGCCGATCTCGTCCGCAGGGTCGACGCCAACGAGGAGCGCCTGGCCGCGGCCACCACTGCCCTCGACCGGCGCCGGGCCGACCTGGCCGACGCCGAGGTCGAGCGCGACGCCTTGTCCGAGCACCTCGGCCAGCTGGCCGACCGCCGGCAGGCGTCGCAGGCGCGGGTGGCGGAGCTGGAGTCGTTGCTCCCGGGGCTCGAGCGCGACGAGGCGGCTGGCATCGAGCGGCTGGCCGCAGCCCGCGCCACGCGGGCGCGCCTGGCCGAGCGGGCGACGGCTCTCGCCGCCCTCCGCACCGACCTCGAGGTGCGCTTCGGCGCGCTCGAGGAGCGCCGCGCCATGCTGGCGTCGCGGCGAGCCGAGGTCGCCGATCGCCTGCAGCGAAGCGGGGGCACGCCCGAGGTCGCCGGCGCCCGGATGGCGGCCCTGGAGCGCCGGGCCGTGACCCTGGCCCGGTTGGCGTCCGGGGTGGCCGGCCAGCTGCATCTCGTGGAGACGGGCCTCGCCCGCCTCCACGAGCACCGTCGCCTGCACCGCGAGGCCCTCCGGGAAGCCGTCGCCCACCTCGACGGCCTGCGCTCGCAGCGCGCCGGCACCGAGCGACGCCTCACCGAGGTGGCGGACGAGGCACGGCGTGCGGAGCTGGAGGCCTCCGAGGTGGCGCTCCGGCTGGAGACCGCCGTCGAGGCCCTCCGCCGCGAGCTCGGCGTCGACCCGCTCGCCGCCACCGCCGCACCCTGCCGACCGCTGCCGGACGGCGTCTCCGCCTCCGACCGGGCGGCCGCCCTCGAACGCGACCTGCGCACCATGGGCCCCGTCAACCCGCTCGCCCTCGAGGAGCTGCACGAGCTGGAGGGACGGCAGCGCTTCGTGGAGGAGCAGTTGGACGACGTGCGCTCCGGGCGGCGCGAGCTGGCGAAGGTCATCGCCGCCGTCGATGCGGAGATCGCGTCCTCCTTCGCCGCCGCCTACGCCGACGTGGCCGCCGCCTTCTCCGATCTGGTCGCCCTGCTGTTCCCGGGCGGCAGCGGGCAGCTGCGCCTCACCGATCCCGACAACCTTCTCGAGACGGGCATCGAGGTCGAGGCCCGGCCGTCGGGCAAGAGCGTCCGCAAGCTGTCGCTGCTTTCGGGCGGCGAGCGCTCGCTCGTGGCCCTCGCCTTCCTGTTCGCCGTGTTCCGCAGCCGGCCGTCACCGTTCTACCTCCTCGACGAGGTCGAGGCTGCGCTCGACGACGTGAACCTGCACCGCTTCGTCGGGCTGATCGAGGAGTTCCGCAACGACGCCCAGCTGCTCGTGGTCACGCACCAGAAGCGCACCATGGAGGCGGCCGACTGCCTCTACGGCGTGAGCATGGCCCCGGGCGGAAGCTCGAAGGTCCTGAGCGAGCGGATGCGCGCCGGCACCTGAGGCGCTACAGCCGGCGTCCCGGTGTGCCGAGGGCATGGAGGTGGGCATCGCTCGCATCATCCGCCGTCGCCCGATCGTGGCCCTCGCCGCAGTGGCGTGCGCAAGCTGGTTGGGTGCCTGTGGCGGTGGGGGAGCGTCCGGAGGGTCGCCGGCCGCGCCGGCCGCCGCCATCGATCCCTCATCGGACAACGCGGTGACCGGCCCCGTGAACCGGGCGCGAGCAGCAGCCGACGCGCAAGAGGCGCACGACCGCCAAATCGACCAGGCGGTGGACGGCCAGCCCTGACGCAGATGTGCTGCCTCGGTCGTTCCGCCCATGCCGGCGGCACCTAGGCTCGCGTCATGGAGTTCGTGCTCATCCTGGTCGTCCTGCTCGCCCTCGTGGGCACCGTGGCGGGCGTGGTGGCGACCCGCCGGCGCCCGCGCGGACTGGAGCTGGAGCCGCCTCCCACACGACCTGCGCCGACCCGCCCCAAGGAGGCCCCCCGGCCGACGGCGGGGGCGCCGCCCGAGGTGGTGGAGCCTCCACCGGAGCCGGCTGTCGAGGCCCCCGCACCTCGTCCCGAGGTCGTCCCCGAGCCGGAGCCGGAGCCCGAGGCACCGGAACCGGAACCCGTTGCGCTCCGGCCCCGCTTCCGGGACCGTTTGGGCAAGGCCCGTACCCTCATCGCCGGCTACGTCTCGTCGGTGCTGTCGCGGGCGACCATCGACCCCGAGACCTGGGAGGAGATCGAGGAGGCACTGATCCGCGCCGACGTCGGCGTCGGCCTCACCGCCAGCCTGCTCGACGAGGTCCGCACCCGGGTGAAGGCCGACAGCATCACCACGCCCGAGCGCCTGATCGAGGTGCTGAAGGACGACATGAAGCAGCATCTTTCGGAGGGCGACCGGAGCCTGCGTCTCGAGCCCGGCTCGCCGAGCGTGTGGCTGTTCGTGGGCGTGAACGGGGTCGGCAAGACCACCACCATCGGCAAGCTGGGGCTGCGCGAGGCAGCCGCCGGGCGCAAGGTCGTCATGGCCGCAGGCGACACCTTCCGCGCCGCAGCCGCCGAGCAGCTCGGCCTGTGGGCGGACAGGGTCGGTGCCGACCTCGTGCGCGGGGCCGAGGGCGGGGACCCCGGTTCGGTGGTCTTCGACGCCGTCGAGCGGGCGGCCGCCCGAGGCGCCGATCTCGTGCTGGCCGACACCGCCGGGCGCCTCCACACGAAGGTGAACCTGATGGAGGAGCTCAAGAAGGTCCGCCGCATCGCCGAGCGCCCGCCGGCCAGGCTCACCGAGGTGCTCCTCGTGATCGATGCCACCACCGGCCAGAATGGGCTGGTCCAGGCCCGGGAGTTCACCGACGCGGTCGACGTCACCGGGGTGGTGCTCACCAAGCTGGACGGCACCGCCAAGGGCGGCATCGCCCTCGCCATCGCCTGCGAGATGGGCCTGCCCATCAAGCTCGTCGGCCTCGGGGAGAAGGCCGAGGACCTCGTCGAGTTCGACCCGGTCGAGTTCGTCGACGCCCTTTTCGCCTGATTCGGGATGTGCCAGGAACCAGCCGGGCCCGGGGAGCGTCCAACCGGCATGCGCTCACGAGCCTCCGCCCTCGTCACCGTCGTCTCCTTCGCCCTGGTCGTCGCCCTGGCCGCCGTCCTCGCCAGTCAGGGGGACAAGGAGGGGCTGGTGAAGCTGCCGGCCGGGAGCGCCGGGTACGCGGCGGACGAAGCGGGCGCGGCCGGAACCTCGGTGGCCCGGAGCGCAGCGCCCTTCCCCGGCGGCGGCGTCACCTACCGGTTCGCGGGCGACATGCCGGACCTGGCCATGACCGCTCCCGGGTACCGCCTCGGGTCGATTACGACCGAAGCCGCCGTCGCCCGGCTGGCGGCGGCGCTGGGCCTGCCGGGCGACGTGCGCAGTGACGACGACGGCTGGGTGGTCGACGGTGGCGACCGGGAGCTGCGGGTGGCCCGGACGGCAGGCCTTCCCTGGTTCGTGAGCGCCGGGTGCCCCGACTCGACGGTGTCGCCGGAGGGCGAGCCGGAGGTGTCGTGCGCGGTGGCCGTCGACCTCGCCGTTCCGACCAGCGGCGGCGGCTCGTCGGCGGCGTCGTCGGGGTCCGCCGCCGGCTGCCCGGCCGACGGCTGCGCGGCCACTGCGGTCGCAACCGCGGTGGCGCCCGCCGCCCGCCCGGCCCCGCTGCGCGCCTGCGAGCCCGGAACGCAGTGCGTCGTCGAGCCGGCGCCCCCGTGCGTGGGCGACACGGTGCAGTGCGCGCCGCCGGCCTGTGCCGCCGGCGCCGAATGCACGCTGGCCGAGCCGGTGTCTCCGCCCGACTGCGCGCCGGATGCGAAATGCGTGACCCCGCCGACAGCGGAGTGCGCGCCCGACCGGGGATGTGCGCTGCCCGAACCGAAGCCGCTTCCGGAGCCGCCGGCCAGGCCGTCGGGCCTGCCGTCGGAGCACGACGCCCGAGTCACCGCCCAGGAGGTGTTCGCCCGCCTCGGCGTGGGCACCGAGCACATGGTGATGGAGGACGCCTGGTCGTCGTGGCTGGCCAGGGTCGACACGGTGGTCGACGGCACCCCCGTGGTGGGCCTCGGTACCTGGCTCAACATCGGGGTCAAGGGGCAGATCGTCGGCGGCAACGGGTTCCTCGCCGTGCCGGAACGCATCGGGGACTACCCCCTCGTGGGTGTCGCCGCCGGGCTCCGGCGCCTCAACGCCGGCGCCGGGTTCGGCGGGCGCTCCACCGGCGGCGGCATCGCGGGAGGTGCTCCGGCGCTCGACGCCCCTGCGACCACTGCGGTGGAGAAGGGCGAGGAGCCGGCCGCGACCGGGTGCGGCGACCCCACGGTGATCTGCGAGCCCGATGCGCCGGTGCCGGTCGAGCCCACCGTCCAGGTGGTCACCGGGGTGCACCTGGCCCTCCTCCAGATCGAGGATGCGCTGGTCCCTGCGTACGCTTTCGAGCTGGAGGGCGACGGCATGGTCCCGGTGTCCGCCGTCACCGACGAGTGGCTCGAGGCGCAGGCGCCCGTCGCCGGCCGGGACTGAGCGCTCGGCCCAACCGTACCGGGCCGATCGGCCCGGTCGAGGCGGGCGGAGGCAGTCCACTACCCTTGGCCCCCGCATGTTCGACAGCCTGTCCGACCGCTTCGAAGGCATCTTCACCCGCCTCCGCGGGCGGGGCCGCCTCAGCGAAGCCGACGTCGACGAGGTCCTGCGGGAGATCCGCCTGGCGCTGCTCGAGGCCGACGTCAACATCCGCGTGGTGCGCGGCCTCATCTCGCGCATCCGCGAGCGCACCGTCGGCATCGACCTGTCGCAGAGCCTCACGCCGGCACAGCAGGTCATCAAGATCGTGCACGAGGAGCTCATCGCCACCCTCGGCGGCGAGACGCTCCGCATCTCCTACGCCTCCAAGCCCCCCACCGTGGTCCTCCTGGCCGGGCTGCAGGGCTCCGGCAAGACCACCGCCGCCGGCAAGCTGGCCCGCTGGTTCAAGCAGCAGGGCCGCCAGCCGCTGCTGGTGGGCGCAGACCTGCAGCGCCCGGCCGCCGTCCAGCAGCTGCGCGTCCTCGGCAGCCAGGTCGGCGTGCCCGTGTTCAGCGAGACCACCGACCCCGTGTCGGTGGCCGCCAGCGGCCTCGAGGAGGCCCGTCGCCTGGGGCGCGACGTGCTCATCGTCGACACGGCGGGCCGGTTGAGCATCGACGCCGAGCTGATGCAGGAGGTCCGCGACATCTCAGGGCGGGTGTCGCCCGACTACACGTTCCTGGTCATCGACGCCATGACCGGGCAGGACGCAGTGGCGACGGCGGAGGCCTTCCACGAGACGCTCGACCTCGACGGCGTGATCCTCACGAAGCTCGACGGGGACGCCCGCGGCGGCGCCGCGCTCTCGGTCAAGGAGGTCGTCGGAAAGCCCATCGCCTTCGCCTCCGTGGGCGAGAAGCTGAGCGAGTTCGAGACCTTCCACCCCGACCGGATGGCCAGCCGGATCCTGGGCATGGGTGACGTCCTCACGCTCATCGAGAAGGCCGAGCAGGCGTTCGACCAGAAGGAGGCGGAGCGGGCGGCCGAGGCGCTCATGGAGGGCCGCTACACCTTCGACGACTTCCTCGAGCACATGCAGCAGATGAAGAAGATGGGGAACCTGCAGGGGATCCTCAGTATGATCCCCGGCGTTCCCAAGGAGTTGAAGCAGGCCAAGATCGACGACGCCGAGCTGGGGCGGGTGGAGGCCATCATCCGGTCGATGACCCCGGCGGAGCGTCAGGATCCGAAGCTCATCAACGGCTCCCGGCGGCTGCGGATCGCCAACGGCAGCGGGTCCACCACCACCCAGGTGAACGCGTTGCTGAAGCAGTTCAAGGAGATGCAGGTCCAGCTGAGCGCCATGGGGATGGGGCGCCTGCTCAACAACAAGAAGCGCGGCAAGAAGGGCAAGAAGGGCGGACGCACCACGCCTCCCAAGCTCCCGTCGTTGCCGAACTTCAACTAGGAGAAGAGGATCACCGTGGCAGTCAAGCTCCGCCTCATGCGGATGGGCAAGAAGAAGCAGCCGACGTACCGGGTCGTGGCGGCCGACAGCCGCTCGCCCCGCAACGGACGCTTCATCGAGATCCTGGGCACCTACGAGCCCAGGGCCGAGCCGTCGGTCATCAAGATCGACGCCGACAAGGCGGTGGCGTGGCTGCGCAAGGGCGCCCAGCCCACCGAGCGGGTCGAGAAGCTGCTGAAGCTCAGCGGCGCGTGGGAGCAGTTCCGGCCCGGCGTCCCCGCATGAGCGACGCAACGGCAGGCGACGAGGCGGAGGGCCGGGAGGACGCCGACGGCGACGTCGCCGACGATGCCGGCAACCGGCTGGTGGGGGCCATCCCCCGCAACGTGGTCGACTACATCGCCCGCCAGATCGTCGACGAGCCCGACGCGGTCGTGGTCGAGGCCGACGAGGGACGCGGTCGCATCGACCTGCGCCTGCACGTGGCCCCGGACGACATGGGCAAGATCATCGGCAAGCGCGGCCGGGTGGCCCAGGCCATCCGCACGGTCGTGCGTGCGGCGGGGGCCCGTGAAGGCGTGGAGGCCAGCGTCGACATCGTCGACTGAGCCGGAGCGCAGCGGGGCCACGACGCTGGAGGTGGGGCGTGTGGTGAAGCCGCACGGTCTGCGGGGCGAGGTCGTCGTCGAGCTGTACACCGACCGCACCGAGCGCCTGGCCCCCGGCAGCGTGCTCGACACGCCCACCGGCCCGCTCGAGGTGATGCGCTCGTCCGCCCACCAGCGCCGCTGGATCGTGACGTTCGCCGGCGTCGTCGACCACGCCGGGGCCGAGGCCCTGCGCGGCGCCGTGCTGTCCGCCGAGCCGATCGACGACCCCGCTGCCCTCTGGGTGCACGAGCTGGTCGGATCCGAGGTCGTCGACGCGTCCGGTGCCGGCCACGGCACCGTCGTAGCCGTCGAAGCCAACCCGGCCAGCGACCTCCTCGTGCTCGACGGCGGGGGGCTGGTGCCGCTTCGCTTCGTCGTGTCGTCGGAGCCCGGCAGGCTCACGGTCGACCTGCCCGCCGGCCTCCTCGACCTCTGACGGCGCGGAAGCGGCGGCCGTGCGCATCGACATCTTCACCATCTTCCCGGCGCTCGTCGACGGCTATCTCGGCGCCAGCCTGATCGGCAAGGCCCGCGCCGGCGGCGTGCTGGACGTGCGCGTGCACGATCTGCGCTCGGCCGCCGTCGACCCACATCGCAGCGTGGACGACGCTCCCTTCGGGGGCGGGGCGGGGATGGTGCTGGCACCGGAGCCGGTGTTCGGGGCCGTCGAGGTGGTGCAGCCGCCGCGTCCGCTCCTCCTGCTGGCGCCGACGGGTCGCCGTCTCGACCAGGACGTGGTGCGGGAGCTGGCCGGCGGTGCGGGGCTGTCACTCCTGTGTGGGCGCTACGAAGGAGTGGACCAGCGGGTCGTGGACCACCTGGTCGACGGCGAGTTGTCGATCGGCGACTACGTGCTGGCCGGCGGCGAGGCCGCCGCGCTGGTGGTGGTGGAGGCGGTCGCCCGCCTGGTGCCCGGAGTGATGGGGAACGAGGCGTCGGCCGAGTCCGAGAGCTTCGGCGACGGCCTCCTGGAGGAGCCCCAGTACACCCGGCCGGCCGACTTCCGCGGTTGGGTCGTGCCCGACGTGCTGCGGTCGGGCGACCACGGGCGCATCGCCCGATGGCGGCGGGCCGCCGCCCTGGCCCGGACCCGCGCCGCCCGCCCCGATCTGATCGAACGGCGGGGCGGTCTGTCGGAGGACGAGGTGCGCCTGCTCCAGGAGCACGGGTATCCTGTCGCGTCCCCCGGCGACGCCCTCCCGTCCACCGTGACGCGGCGGGAGCCGAGGCCGTCCGGGGCAGCCGACGAGGAGCGAGACGCGCCATGAACCCCACAGATCTGGTCGACCGCCGCAGCCTGCGGGACGACATCCCGGCCTTCAAGCCCGGTGACAACGTGAAGGTGCACGTGCGGGTCGTGGAGGGGACGCGCGAGCGCGTCCAGGTCTTCCAGGGCGACGTCATCGCCCGCAAGGGCGACGGCATCCGGGAGACGTTCAAGGTTCGCAAGACCAGCTTCGGCGTCGGCGTGGAGCGCACCTTCCCGGTCCACTCGCCCGTGCTGGCCAAGATCGAGGTGGTGCGCACGGGCGACGTCCGGCGGGCAAAGCTGTACTACCTCCGCGAGCGGTCCGGGAAGTCGGCGAAGATCAAGGAAAAGCGCTCCGCCCGTTGACGCACATGGCGTCGGCCCGGCGCGGCTCGGACCGCCCGTCGTGGTGGCGGACCGCGCGCGAGGTCCCGGTCCTGATCGTCAGCGCCGCCGTGCTCGCCTTCCTGCTCAAGACGGTCGTCGCCCAGGCGTTCTACATCCCGTCGGGGTCCATGCTGCCGCAGCTCCAGATCAACGACCGCGTGGTGGTGTCGAAGCTGGCGTACCGGCTCCACGACCCGCGCCGGGGCGACATCGTGGTGTTCGACTGCCCTGCGGTGTCGTGCGTGAACAAGAAGCACGAGGACCACGGAAGCCGGCGCATCCTCCGCAAGGTCGCCGAGGGCGTGGGCGTCGTCCAGCCGTCGACGGAGGAGTTCATCAAGCGGGTGATCGGGCTCCCGGGGGAGACGGTGGAGGGACGCGACGGCGCCGTGTACGTCGAGGGTCGTCGCCTGGTCGAGCCGTACCTCCCCCCCAACACGGTCACGTCGGACTTCGCGCCGGTGAAGGTCCCCGACGAGCACCTGTGGGTGATGGGCGACAACCGCACCAACTCGTCCGACAGCCGCGTCTTCGGCCCGATCCCGCGCTCGACGGTCGTCGGTCGCACCGTCCTGCGGGTGTGGCCCCTCTCGGAGGCGTCGTTCCTGTGACGACCCGGCGCGTCGCCGTCCCGGTTCCGCCCCCGCCGTACGATGGACGGATGCGGTCCTCCTGGGTGTCGCCCCGATGAGCGCCGAGGACCTCGAGCGGTACGAGACGGAGATCGAGCTCCAGCTGTACCAGGAGTACCGCGCCGTGCTGCCGATGTTCCACTACGTGGTCGAGACCGAGCGTCGGTTCTACCTGGCCAACGACGTCAAGATGGAGGCCAAGGGCGACGGCGGTCGCACCTACTTCGAGATCGAGCTGGGCGACGCCTGGGTGTGGGACATGTACCGCCCGGCCCGCTTCGTGTCATCGGTCCGGGTCGTCACGTTCAAGGACGTGAACGTGGAGGAGCTCCCCGAGAAGGAGCTGTAGGGGGTGACCGACCGGCGACGGGCGCTCGGCATCAGCGGCGAGGAGGCCGTGGCATCGTGGTACCAGGACCGAGGCTACGAGGTGGTCGTGCGCAACTGGCGGTGCCGGGAGGGCGAGCTCGACCTGGTCGTCCGGGACGGTCGGGCCTTCGTTTTCTGCGAGGTGAAGACCCGCACCACCGATGCCTTCGGGGCGCCGGTCGAGGCCGTCACCCGGGCCAAGCAGGAGCGGCTCCGCCGCCTGGCCGCCCGGTGGCTCACCGAGGCTCCACTTCGGCCGCGCGAGATCCGGTTCGACGTGGCCTCGGTCATGGGTGACCGCATCGAGGTTCTCGAAGGCGCCTTCTAGCGCCTCGCCGCGCCTCCAGCCCCCGCTCCACCGGCGAGACGAGGTGTCCGGGTCACCGGGCCGGCACCCGGCCGGGGCGCCGGCGGCCACGGTGCTCCCAGCACGGCGCGTGCCAGTGCCGGCGCAGGTCGGGGGCGTCGAGGGGGACGGCCACGACGTGCCCTGTCCCCGCCGGGATCTCCTGGTTGCACCCGGGGCACAGGTACGCCTTCGTGGCCTGGTAGGGCTGGACGCGCCGGACCTCGACGCCGTCCGCCTCGCCGGCAGTGCCGCCGGGCGGGAGCACGCTCACGGCCGCCAACCTACGGTCGGCAGCCCCCGGCGCGGGCTCAGAAGCAGAGCGGTCCGACCCGGGCGTCGAAGAACCCGCACCGGTCGACGGCGTCGACGTGCCCGTAGATCGACCGCAGCCCGGCCGCGTCGACGGCGTCGGGCCGCTCCGGGCCACCCGTGGGGTACATGACGGAGCCGATGCGAGGGGTGTGCGGCAAGCCCAGGGCGTGGCCGAGCTCATGGGTCGCCACCACCCGGCGGCGGGCGGCGCGCAACGGGCAGTCGGCGCACACCAGCACGGTCGCCACCGCGATGTGCGCCTGGGCGTGGTCGTCCCCGAGCTCGATCCTCGTCACCCCCTCACGGCGCAGCTGGAGGTGGTCGTCGAGGACGTCGGCCGACGCGCCGCACACCACGATCCGGTCCGATTCCGGATCGCACGAGCCCGTGGCAGCCGTCCAGGTCAGCCGGAGCCCCGTTCCCGCCCCCGCCTCGTTCCACACCGCGACGGCGAACTGGTTGGCCTGATGCCACGCAGGGTCGCCGGTCTTGTCGGCCACGACCAGCGTCCGCCCGGCGGTGGACCAGTGGGGATCGCCGGTGATGCGGGACAGTGCGGCCGCGACGCTGTGATCGAGGATCAGCCCGACGGCCGTGAGGAACAGCACGGCGTTGGCGAGGCGGAGGCCGCGGTAGAGGAGGGGTCGTGTCGTCACTGTTGGGGGGGCCGGGGGACAGGGGCGCTGGCAATGTGCAACACAGGCTCGCCCCGCATCGTTCCCCGCGGCATCCCTTTCCAAAGTCACCGGTGCCCTGTAGATTGCCCCCAGCGCTCGAGCGGCCGCCGCAAGGCCCCTCCTCCCACATCCGTGCCGAGGAGCCGCCGTTGATCGCCACCATTCCCTCCGCCACCCTCCTCGGCGTCGAGGGCCGCCCCGTCACCATCGAGGTGCACGTCTCCAGTGGCCTGCCGGGGTTCACGGTCGTGGGTCTTCCCGATGCCGCGTGCCGCGAGTCGCGCGACCGCGTGCGGGCCGCCCTACTGTCCACCGGGCTGTCGTGGCCACTCAAGCGGGTCACGGTCAACCTGGCGCCGTCGGGGGTCCGCAAGGGTGGGCCGGGGCTCGACCTGCCCATCGCCATCGCCCTGCTGGTCGCCAACGGCGACCTGAAGCCGGAGCTGGTCGCCGGCACCGCCTTCGTCGGGGAGCTCGGGCTCGACGGCTCGCTGCGCCGGGTGCCCGGCATGGTGTCGCTGGTCGACGCCCTCAGCGCCCCTGCGGTGGTGGTACCCACGCCGTGCACCCGGGAGGCCGCCCTCGTCGGCCGCCACTCGGTGCGCGGCGCCTCCACCATGCGCGTCGTGCTCGACGCCCTGCGGGGGGACGGAGACTGGGAGGAGGCGCCCGCCGCCGCCGCCGAAGGACCGACGCTCCCGTGCGACCTGGCCGACGTGCGGGGGCAGCGGTTCGCCCGCTGGGCCCTGGAGGTGGCGGCGGCCGGCGCGCACCACCTGCTCCTCGCCGGTCCGCCGGGGGCCGGTAAGACGCTCCTGGCCCGCCGCCTGGCCGGCCTGCTCCCGCCCCTCGACCGGGTCGCCGCCCTCGAGACGACGCGTGTCCACTCTGCCGCCGGGCTCGAGCTGCCGCCGGAGGGGCTGGTGCGGCGGCCGCCCCTGCGGGCCCCCCACCACGGCGCCTCGCCGGTGTCCCTGGTGGGCGGCGGCTCGGCGTGGCTGCGTCCCGGGGAGATCTCGATGGCGCACAACGGCGTCCTGTTCCTCGACGAGATGGGCGAGTTCCCCGCCTCCGTGCTCGACGCCCTGCGCCAGCCCCTGGAGGAAGGGGTGGTGCGGGTCTGCCGGGCCCGGGCCAGCGTCACCCTTCCCGCCCGGTTCCTCCTCGTGGCCGCCATGAACCCGTGCCCGTGCGGCGAGGGCGGTCCGCCCGGATCGTGCCGGTGCAGCGAGGCCGCTCGAGCCCGGTACGGCCGGCGCCTGTCCGGGCCGCTGCTCGACCGCTTCGACCTGCGAGTGCCGGTGAGCAGGCCCGACGTGACCGAGCTCCTGCGGGGACCGGCCGGCGAGGGGACGGCGGCGGTGGCGGCAAGGGTCGCCGCCGCCCGCGCCCTGGCCGCCACGCGTGGCGTGCGTGCCAACGCCGACCTGGCGGCCGCCGACCTCGACCGTGTCGCCCCGCTCACCCCGGCTGCGTGGCGGGTGCTGGAGTACCGCTTGCGGGCGGGATCCCTCAGCGCCCGTGGTCTGCACCGCGTGCGGCGGGTGGCCCGCACGCTGGCCGACCTCGACGGCGTCCCCTCCACGCTGGGCGAGGAGCACGTGTGCGGGGCCCTGGAGCTGCGTACCGAGGCCGACGCCCTGGCCGCCGTCTCATGAACGCACGCGGACGTCGGCTCTCCGAGCCCGCCACCGTGTCCGTCTCGGGGCCTGCAGCGGCCGGCGAGCCCGAGTGGGCCTACGCCGCCGCCCTTGCCGGTCTGCCGTACATGGCGTGGGACCGCCTGTCCGATCTCCTGGCCACCGGACCGCCCAGCGAGGCGTGGGCGGGGGTGGCGAGCGGCGGCAGGGGGCAGGCGCTGGCCCGGGCGGCCGCCCGGACGTCGGTGGCGTGGGTGGCCGAGGCCCACACCGGCGCCGGCGTGGCCGTGCACCTCCTCGGCCAGCAGGGCTTCCCGACCGCCCTGGCCGGGGACCACGAGGCGCCGCCGGCGCTGTTCCGCCTCGGCTTGCCCGCCGCCCTCGACGGGGTGCTGGTCGGCATCGTGGGCACCCGCCGGGCCACGGGCTACGGGCGCGACGTGGCCCGCCAGTTCGGGCGGGAGCTGGCCGAGGCCGGCGTCGGGGTGGTCTCCGGCCTGGCCCTCGGCATCGACGGAGCCGCCCACGAGGGCGCGCTCGCCGGCGGTGGGGCACCACCCGTCGGTGTCGTCGGCAGCGGGCTCGACGTCGTGTACCCCCGCCGCCACGCCGACCTCTGGCGGCGGGTGGCCGCCGACGGCTGCCTGCTCTCGGAGGCGCCGCTCGGCGCCCGTCCGGAGCCGTGGCGCTTTCCCGCCCGCAACCGGCTCATCGCCGCCCTGTCGTCGGTCCTCGTCGTGGTGGAGTCCCATGCCGCCGGAGGGTCCATGCACACGGTCAGGGCGGCGGCCGAGCGCGGCGTCACGGTGATGGCGGTTCCGGGGCCGGTGCGCAGCCCGGCGTCGATGGGCACCAACCGTCTCCTGGCCGACGGCTGCGTCCCTGCGTGCGATCCCGGCGACGTACTGGTGGCGCTGGCCCTGGAGACGGCGGGCCGGCCGGCGAGGGTCGAGCGCCGCCCGCCGCCGGCAGGGGAGGAGGCGGCCGTGCTGGAACTGCTGGGGTGGGAGGCGGTGAGCGTCGACGCGCTGCTCGCCGCCACCGACCTGGCGCCGTCGCGCGTCGCCGTCGCGTTGAGCCGGCTCGAGCAGTCGGGTTGGGCCCGTGGGCGGGGTGGTTGGTGGGAGCGGGTGGGGGCGCCATGACCCCTGCGCCGCCGGTCGGACGATCGAGTTCCCGGAGCGGCTGCGCCTACACTGCGGCGAGTTCCCGGCCCGCGGCGTCAGGACCGACGTGGAAAGCGAAGACCAGAAGGTTCTCGACGAGCTGTGGAAGGAGTACAAGTCGACGGCGTCCCAGCGCGCCCGCGACCGGCTCATCGTGCACTACTCGCCGCTCGTGAAGTACGTCGCCGGCCGGGTCTCCGTGGGTCTTCCGCAGAACATCGAGCACGCCGACCTGGTGAGCTACGGCATCTTCGGGCTCATCGACGCCATCGACAAGTTCGACATCGAGCGCAAGATCAAGTTCGAGACCTACGCCATCGCCCGCATCAAGGGAGCGATCATCGACGAGCTGCGCTCGATCGACTGGGTGCCCCGTTCGGTCCGGGCCAAGGCCCGCAACGTCGAGAAGGCGTACGCCAGCCTGGAAGCCAAGCTCCTTCGCACGCCCACCGACGCCGAGGTGGCGGCCGAGCTCAACATCGGCGAGTCCGAGCTGCACGCCCTGTTCACCCAGATCTCGTTCGTCGGCCTGGTGGCGCTCGACGAGGTGCTCTCGGCGGGCGAGCGGGGCGAGTCGGCCACGCTGGGCGACACCATCGCCGACAAGGGGCAGGGCCCGGTGGCCGTGTTCGAGGTCGAGGAGATGAAGCAGATCCTCGCCCAGACCATCAACCGCCTGGGCGACCGCGAGAAGATCGTGCTCACGCTCTACTACTACGAGGGCCTCACCCTCGCCGAGATCGGCGAGGTGCTGGGCGTCACCGAGAGCCGGGTCTGCCAGATCCACACCAAGGCTGTCCTGCAGCTTCGGGCCCGGATGGGTCCCGAACGGGAAGCGGGTTGACCCGATAGGGCCCTGACCGCCCGAGCAGCGCAGTGCCGCCGGCCAACGGCGGCGCCTCTTTCCCCCTTTCCGCCTCGGCGGCCCCACCTCCCCCTCCGCGTCGTCGTGACCAGGGGAGAGCCATGCGTCGAGGCATGGGAGTGGCCATGCTGGCGGCGGCCGCCACCGCCGCCGTCTGCATCACCGTCGCACCCGGCCCGGCCGCCGCCACGACCACCGCGGCGACGGCCCGCGGCGGTGACGGGCTGGCCGGCCCCGTCGAGTACCGCCCGCCGGTCGACGCTCCCGTGGTCGACGGCTTCCGGCCCCCGTCGACGCCCTTCGGCGCCGGCAACGTGGGCATCGACTACGCCACCACGCCGGGGACGCCGGTCGTCGCCGCCGCCGCCGGCCAGGTGGTGTTCGCCGGCCGGGTGGGCTTCGGGCTGCACGTCGTCGTCCTGCACGAGGACGGCATCCGCACGAGCTCGTCGTTCCTCGCGTCCATCGCCGTGCGCCGCGGCCAGGAGGTCGCCGCCGGGGAGGTGGTGGGGACCACCGGGGCCTTCCTCCATTTCGGGGCCCGGGCCGGCGACGCCTATCTCGACCCCCTCGTCCTCTTCGGCGCCGGCGTGGCCGTCTCGGCCCACCTGGTCCCCGACGGCCAGCGGGCCATGGGCAGCGAGGCCGACGAGCGCGGCGGCCTCCGACGGTTCCTCGGGGCCGTGCCGCGGGTGGTCGTCGGCGTCGGCGCCACCGCCGTCGGGTGGGCGCGCGACGGCGTCGTCGTCGTGGGCACCGACGCGCTGGCGTCGGCCGAGCAGATGCAGGCGTGGTTCGAGGCCGTCGTCCCCCTCGGTCCGTCGTCGGTCCTCCGGGTGGCGTCCGGGATCGGCGCGTGGTGGGACCGTCGCGACGAGTGCACGCCCGCAGGCGTCGAACCCCCTCCGCCGTCGGCGCGGCGGAGGGTCGTGCTGGTGGCCGGGCTGGGCTCCACGTCGGCTCCCCGGGCCGGTATCGACGGCGTCGACACCGCTGCGCTCGGCTACGCCGCGGTCGACGTGCACCGCTTCTCCTACCGGGGCGGAACGACGGCCGAGTCGTCCTACACGGCGGCCGACACCCAGGTCGACATCGCCGAGTCCGGCCTCCGGCTGCGCGAGCTGCTCGAGCGGCTGGCGGTCGCCGAGCCAGGCGTCCCGATCGACGTGATCGCCCACTCCCAGGGCGGCCTGGTGGCTCGCGCCGCCCTCGGCCCCACGCCACCGGCGGGTGTCGAGAACCTGATCACCCTGGCCACGCCCCACCAGGGTGCCGACCTGGCCACCGGGCTGGACCTGGTCGCCACCGGCCCGACCGGCGCCGTGCTGGAGGAGGCCGTCTCGCACCTGGGGGTGGCCGGCATCGACCCGACGTCCACGTCGGTGCGCCAGCTGTCCGAGCTGTCGCCGTTCCTCCGCCGGCTCAACGCCCAGCCGCTGCCAGAGGGCGTTCGGGTGACGTCGATCGCCGGCCGGGCCGACGTGATCGTGCCGGCGCCGCACGCCCGGCTCCGCGGCGCCACCAACGTCGTGGTGACCGTGCGCGGTCTGAACGAGCACCCGCTGGTCCCCGGCGCGCCGGCTGCCACCCGCGAGATGGCCCTGGCCGTGGCGGGGATGGCGCCGACGTGCGAGAAGTTCTTCGACGCCATGGCCGACGTGGTGGTCGGCGAGACGATCACCGCCGGCGAGGACGCCCTCGGCCTGGCGCTGTGGGGGGCGACGCGATGAGCGACGCCGCGTCCTCAGAGTCCGGTGGAGCCCATGGGCGGTGCGGCCGGTGCCTCTCCCGCCTCCTTGCGGTACATGAAGCCGCCGTACGCCATGGCCGCACCCAGCAGGATCCCGAGGTAGGCGCCGAAGCCGAGGAAGTCCGTCTCGGCGACGAGCTTGATCACCAGCAGGGCGATCACGGCGATGCCCGCGAAGAACATGGCCTGGCCGAGGGGGATCGGGAGGTCGGGCACCTTGGCGGTCGTGAAGCGGGTGGCGACGACCACCGCCACCATGGCGAGGGCGACCAGCATGGCCAGGACGCCCCAGAAGCCGTTGGGCGACTCGATGCCGCTCCGGGACACGCTCACGATCCCGAGGTCGATCTTGTGCCACGGGAAGAGCAGGAGATCGAGGATCAGCACGATCCCGGCGCCTCCGATGATCTTCTCGCCCATGGTGAGCTTGCTCAGATCCATGACGCCCCCTTCGGTGCGGTGCCGAACCGGCACTCTGGTCTTCAGTTCGTGCACAAGTGAACCATGCGCAGGACGGGCGCGCGTGGACACCGCCCGTGCGAGCCCGGCCCGGAGGCGGCGCCGGACACGAGGCGGGGACGGCGCCGCCTAACCTCGCCGCCATGCGAGGCCACGTGAAGATCCGTCGCGCCCGGCTGGTCGTCACGTACTGCGTCCTCGCCGTCGCAGCCGCCGCCACCACGCCGGCGGCCGGGGCCAAGCCGCGCAAGCCGCCCAGCCCGCCGCGGGGGTGGGTCGTCGACCGGGCCCGCTTCGAGAACCTCTCGCCCGGCGGGTTCGTGCGCGCCGCGGCCACCGGCGACCTCCGCGGCGTCCTCGACGCCGTCCCCGCAGGCGGCGGGGTGGCCCTGGTGAACGAGCTTCCGCTGGACGACTATCTCAAGGGAGTGGCCGAGGTGCCGGCGAGCTGGCCGGCGGAGGCGCTCCGGGCCCAGGCCATCGCGGCGCGGACCTTCGTCCTGCACGAGATGCACAAGGACGCCGACTCGGCCGCCCGCAGCGTGGGGGCCGACATCTGCGCGACGCAGGCGTGCCAGGTGTACATCGGCGTGGGCAAGGAGCGCTCCGACCACGGCGAGCGGTGGGTGCAGGCGGTGGAGTCCACGCACGACCAGGTCGTCCTCTACAAGGGTGAGCCCATCCTCGCCCAGTACTCGTCGTCGAACGGCGGGCGCTCGGTCGCCGGCGGCCGGCCCTACCTCAAGGCGGTGAACGATCCCGACAGCGCGCGCGGTCCCTACAGCCACTGGGTGGTGGCGCTCGGGTACGGGCAGCTCACGGCCGCCTTCGGCCTCCCTGCGCCGTTGGCCAGCCTCCGCCGCACCGGCGATGCGGTCGTTCTGGACTGGGGTGCGCCGAACGGGTCGTCCGGCCAGACGGTGGTGCCCGTCCAGGCCTTCCGGGACCGCCTCAACGAGACGGTCCCGCCCCCCGGCGACCTGCCCCGGGCCGTGCCGTCCACCCAGTTCTCGGTGCTGGCCGACGACCAGACGGGCACGGCCACCCTGGACGGCCGGGGCCACGGCCACGGCATCGGCATGAGCCAGTTCGGCGCCCTGGCCAAGGCGGTGCGGGGCCTGCGGGCCACCGACATCCTGGCCAGCTACTACGGCGGGCTGCGGCCGGTCACCGTCCCTGCGGACACCCTGCCCACGGCCGTCCGCGTGGCGCTCGACGCGCCCGGAGGAGCGGTGACGGTTGGCGGCACCGGGCGGTTCCGGGTGCTCGACGGCTCGGGCTCCCCGCTGGCCGTGGCGGCCAGCGGGACGTGGCGGGTCGTGGGCGCCGGCCGCGGCAAGGTCCGGGTGATCCCGCCCCTCGACCAGGAGGCGGCCCCGGCGGTCGACAGCCTCGCCGTCGCCGGTCCCGACGTGGTCGGCCCGGCCGGCCAGGCGCGCGTCCTCCTCCGCTCGGCCGCCATGGTGCACCTCCACGTCGAGGGCGCGGCCCTGCCGGCGCCCGCCGAGACGGCGGCCCAGCTGGTGGAGCCGGGCGAGACGACCCTGCCCCTGCCGCCGCTGTCGGGGCCCGGGCGCTACGTCGTCACCGTGGCCGCCGACGCCGGCGCCGGACGCGTCACCGCCGTATCGGCCCCGCTCCGGGTGCGGTCGATCGTGCCGGCGACCAGCCGCAGCGCCTTCGCGGGCCCGCCGGGGGCCAGCCTGCCCCGCCCGGCGGCGGTCGCCGTCGGCCTCCTCATGGCCGTCCTCGTGGGCCTTCGCAGGCTCTCGGACGGCGGCGTCGGTTGGGGTCCGCCCACGAAGTAGCGGCGCCGGGGTGCGGCGCCTCGTCGGCGTGGGGTTCGTCGCGCCGCTCCGGTTCCCGCCGCGACGACGCGGCGGGGAGCCGCATCGGCACGACGGCGACCCGCGTAGGTCGACGCGTCCTACACTGGCCGTGCCTGCCCCGACCGGGGGAGGAGTTCCGACCCGCCCCGTGCCACCCACGGTCGCCGCTGGTCAGCGGCGCGACACGACGGCATCCAACCAACCGTGGGAGGGGAGCGCACATGCCCGTCGTCACCATGAAGCAACTGCTGGAGGCCGGCGTCCACTTCGGTCACCAGACCCGGCGCTGGAACCCGAAGATGAAGCGGTTCATCTTCGGCGAGCGCAACGGCATCTACATCATCGACCTCAACCAGACGCTCCAGCGCATCGAGGTCGCATACTCGTTCGTGCGGAACATGGTCGCCGGCGGCGGCAGCATCCTCTTCGTCGGCACCAAGAAGCAGACCCAGGATCCCGTCGCCCGCTTCGCCGCCCAGTGCGGGATGCCCTACGTCAACGAGCGCTGGCTGGGCGGGATGCTCACCAACTTCTCCACGATCAGCGGCCGGGTCAAGAAGATGACGGAGTACGAGCGCATGAAGGCGGCGGGCGACTTCGAAGCCATGCCCAAGAAGGAGGCGCTCATCCTGAGCCGGGAGCTCGAGAAGCTCCAGCGCAACCTGGGCGGCATCCGCGGGATGACCCGCCTCCCCGAGGCGGTCTTCGTCATCGACACGAAGAAGGAGCACATCGCCGTCACCGAGGCGAACAAGCTCGGGCTGCCCATCGTGGCCGTGGTCGACACGAACTGCGACCCCGACGTCATCGACTACGTCATCCCGGGCAACGACGACGCCATCCGTGCCGGGTCGCTCATGTGCCGGGTCATCGCCGACGCCGTGGAGGAGGGCCGGTTCATCGCGTCGCGCAAGGCGGTGAGGTCGGCACCCGCCGGCGGCCCGGCCCCTGCTCCCCCCGATCCCGAGGAGGAGGCGCGCCGCGCCCAGCAGCAGGCCGAGGCCCGGCGCCAGGCCGCCGTCCAGGCCCAGGAGCGCGAGGCACGCCTGGCCGCCACCCGTGTCGCCTACGGGGAGGTCCCGGAAACCGCCCCGCCCGAGGCCGCCACCGCCACCGCCCAGCCGGAGGCTCCGCCGGAGTCCGCGGCGCCCGAGCCCACCGCGGCGCCGGAATCCGCGATGGCGCCCGAGTCCGCGCCCGAGGCACCGGAGCCACCCACCGGCGAGATCGCCGAAGAATCCGCCGACGCAGGAGCCGCCGGCTCGCCGGCCGAATCGGCATCATCCGTCGGGGAGGAGAGCTAGTCATGGCCGAGTTCTCGGCGAAGGACGTGCAGCGGCTCCGGCAGACCACCGGTGCCGGGATGATGGACGCCAAGACGGCGCTGGTCGAGAACGCCGGCGACTTCGAGGCCGCCGCCAAGTGGTTGCGCGAGAAGGGCCTCACGTCGTCGGCCAAGCGGGAGGACCGCGAGAGCAGCCAGGGCGCAGTCGCCGTCGTCCGGTCGGGCAACGTGGCCGCCCTCGTCGAGCTCAAGTGCGAGACCGACTTCGTGGCCAAGTCACCCGACTTCGTGGGCCTGGCCGACAAGCTGGCCCAGGCGGTGGCCGAGGGCGGCGAGGGCGCGGCCAAGGAGGGCCAGGACGAGATCGACGGGCTGAAGGTCACGCTCAAGGAGAACATCCAGCTGGGCCGGGTCGAGCGGGTGGAGGCCGCCGAGGGGGACGTCCTCGACACCTATCTCCACGTGCAGAACGGCCGGGGGGTCAACGGCGTGCTCGTCGAGCTGTCCGGCGGCACCGAGGAGCTGGCCCACGACATCGCCGTCCACGCCGCCTTCGGCAAGCCGAGGTACGTCACCCGCGACGAGGTGCCGGAGAACCTGGTCGCCGAGGAGCGGGCGACGCTCGAGGCCCAGGCCCGCAACTCGGGCAAGCCTGAGGCGGCCCTCCCCAAGATCGTCGAGGGCATGCTGACGGGCTGGTACAAGGATCACGTGCTGCTCGACCAGCCGTTCGCCAAGGACGACAAGAAGTCCGTGGCCCAGGTGCTCGGCGACGCCAAGCTCGTGCGTTTCGCCCAGGTGGTCGTCGGCGGTTGACGGGTCACGCCGGCCGGTCGGCAGGCCCGGCTCCGGTCCGACATCCCGGAGGCCCGGCGCACCGATGACCACTGCCCGCTGGCGCCGCGTCGTCCTGAAGCTGTCGGGAGAGGCGTTCGCCAGCGCGGCCTCCGACGAGACCATCGACGGCACCGTGGTCGACCGGCTGGCCGCCGAGATCGCCGCCGCCAGGGTCGAGCTGGACGTGGAGATCGCGGTCGTGTGCGGCGGCGGCAACATCTGGCGGGGCACCACCGGCACCGGGGCGGGCATGGACCGGGCCACCGCCGACTACATGGGCATGCTGGCCACGGTCATCAACGGGCTGGCCCTCCAGGACGCGCTCGAGCGACACGGCCAGCAGACCCGGGTGCTCTCGGCCATCCAGATGGCCGAGATCGCCGAGCCGTACATCCGCCGCCGCGCCATCCGGCACCTCGAGAAGGGGCGGGTCGTCGTGTTCGCGGCGGGCATGGGCAACCCGTTCTTCACCACCGACACGCCGGCCGCCCTGCGGGCCGTCGAGATCGACGCCCAGGTCCTGCTCAAGGGGACGCACGGCGGCGTGGACGGCGTGTACTCGGCCGATCCCAGGCTCGACAAGACGGCCACCCGCTTCGACGAGATTACCTTCAAGGAGGTGCTCGACAAGGACCTGCGGGTCATGGACCTCACGGCGATCACCTTCTGCAAGGACAACGCCCTGCCCGTCCTGGTCTTCGACGTCATGACGCCGGGCAACGTCCGCAGGGCCCTCCTCGGCGAGCCGATCGGTACATTGGTCGGGTGAGCGACGACGAATCGCTGGTCGGCGCGGTCCTGGACGAAAGCCGCGAGAAGATGCACAAGGCAGTCGTCCACGCCCAGGCCGACTTCAGCACCGTGCGCACCGGCCGGGCGTCGCCCGCCATGGTCGAGAAGCTGAAGGTCGACTACTACGGCACGCCCGTGCCGCTCCAGCAGCTGGCGGGCTTCAGCGTCCCCGAGCCGAAGCTGCTCGTCATCACCCCGTTCGACAAGGGCTCCATCAAGGCCATCGAGAAGGCCATCCAGCAGTCGGACCTCAACATCAATCCCGGCAACGACGGCGTCGTGATCCGGCTTGCCATCCCGCCCCTGACCGAGGAGCGGCGCAAGGAGATGGTGAAGGTCGTCAAGCACAAGGCGGAGGAGGCCCGGGTGGCGATCCGCGCCATCCGCCGCTCGGCCCGGCACGATCTCGAGAGCCTGGAGCACGACGGCGACATCACGGCGGACGACCTCGAGCGGGCCGAGAAGGAGATGGAGCGGGTCACCCACGATCACGTGGCCGAGATCGATCGGATGCTCCACCACAAGGAGCAGGAACTGCTCGAGGTGTGATGGCCAATGGTCGCGAGCCGAGGGAGGACCTCGTGGACGAGAACGACGAGTTGGACGACGAGAAGACGGCGGGAGGCGGCGGGACCCGCCGCGGCGGTCGCAGGGCCGAGGGTGTGCGCATCATCGGCGCCGAGGAGGCGGCCCAGGCCCTGAAGGACGGGCAGGCGGCCGGTCGCAGACCGGACGACGCGCCGCGCTTCGGCGACGTGCCGGAGCGCCCGTCGGGGCCCAAGCCTGCGCAGCGCTTCCCCCTGCCGGGAGCCATGGACCCGGCGGAGGCGGTCGTCCGCCCGCCGGTGGCCGGGCCGCCGCCCGAGATGCCGCACTGGACGGAGCCTCCCAGCGGGGAGGTGCCCCGCATCTTCGACACGGGTCCCGAGGAGGACGCCGAGGACCTCGACGCGTGGTCCGGCCTGGCCGCCCGCGCCCCCCGCTGGCGGGACCAGGACTCCGACTGGGACAACTCCGACTTCGAGGACGTGGCTGCTCTGGGCGACGACGAGATGCGCCTCGGCGCCCTTGACGAGGGCCGCAGCGAGCACTCCGACCTGTTCTCGTTCGACGACCCCGACCCCATGGAGTCGGAGGCCGAGCGCCCCTCGCCCGTCACGACCTCGATCCGGACCCGCCAGGCGTCGCCTCCCGACAACGCGGCCCTGGCCCCGGGCGCCGACCAGCGGGAGATGCGCACGGCCGTCGGGATAGGGGTGGCCATGGCCGTCGGGGCCCTCATCCTGTTCAAGGCGGGCCCCAAGCCGGCCCTCGTGCTGGTCACCGCTGTCGTCACCCTCGCCGCGGCCGAGGCGTACGACGTGCTGCGCCGGGCCGGGTACCGCCCCGCCACCCTGCTGGGCCTCATCGCCGTCGTCTCGCTCATGTTCGCGACCTACAGCGAGGGCGAGACGGCCATCCCGCTGATCATGGCCCTCACGGCGATCTTCACCTTCCTCTGGTACCTGTTCGGGGTCGTTCGCGCCCGGCCCACGGTGAACGTGGCGGTCACGTTGTTCGTGTTCCTCTGGATCGGGCTCCTGGGCTCGTTCGCCGCCCTCCTGCTGGCCCTGCCCGAGCGGGAGGGCATCGCCTTCCTGCTCGCCGCCGTGGTGGCCACCGCCGCCTACGACATCGGCGGCCTGTTCTTCGGCAGCCAGATGGGCAGCCGCCCGCTCGCGCCCGAGATCAGCCCCAACAAGACCCTGGAAGGGCTCCTGGGCGGGATGGCCACGACGGTGTTCGTCACCACCCTGCTCATCGGCGTGCTGCCGGGCGTGTCGCCGTGGACCGCCGGCAAGGCCCTGGCGCTGGGGCTGGTGGTGGCCGTGGTGGCGCCCCTCGGCGACCTGTGCGAGTCGATGGTGAAGCGCGACCTCGGTGTGAAGGACATGGGGACGCTCCTTCCCGGCCACGGCGGGGTGCTCGACCGCTTCGACGCCCTGCTGTTCGTCCTACCTGCCACCTACTACCTGGTCAAGCTGCTGAACCTCGCATGAGGTCTCGCCTCGGCGGGCTGCCCGGGTGACCACCACCGTCTCGCTCGTCGGGTCCACCGGGTCGATCGGGACGCAGGCGGTGGAGGTGGTCCGGGCCCATCCTGGGCGCTACCGGGTCGTCGCGCTGGCCGCCCGACGCTCGGTGGACATGCTGGCCGCGCAGGCGCACGAGCTTCGGCCGGAGGTCGTCGTCGTGGTCGACGAGGACGCGGCGGCGGAGCTGCAGCCGCAGCTGCCGGCGGGGACGGAGCTGCGGGTCGGCGCCGGGCAGCTGGCGTCGGTCGCCGGCGAGGCCGACGTCGTCCTCAACGCGGTCGTGGGCTTCGCCGGGCTGCCCGTCACGCTCGCCGCCCTCGAGTCGGGCCGGCGCCTGGCCCTCGCCAACAAGGAGTCGCTCATCGCCGGCGGTCCGGTGGTGCAGGCGGTGCGGGGCACGCCGGGCGCCGAGATCGTCCCGGTGGACTCCGAGCACTCCGCCCTGCACCAGTGCCTGCGGTCCGGGCTCGGTCCGCACGAGGTCCGCCGCCTCGTGCTCACCGCCAGCGGAGGGCCCTTCCGTGGCCGCTCGGCGGCCGAGTTGGACGGTGTCACCGTCGACGATGCGCTGGCCCACCCCACGTGGTCGATGGGCCCGAAGGTGACCGTCGATTCGTCGACGCTGATGAACAAGGGCCTCGAGGTCATCGAGGCGCACGAGCTGTTCCGTACTCCCTACGACGCCATCGAGGTCGTCGTGCAGCCCCAGTCCGTCGTCCACTCGATGGTGGAGTTCACCGACGGCTCCACCGTCGCCCAGCTCTCCCTGCCCGACATGCGCCTGCCGATCGCCTACGCCCTCGCCCTTCCCGACCGCTCCGCCGTGGCCTTCGGGGCCATCGACTGGGCGCACCTGGGCCGGCTCGACTTCGCAGCTCCCGACCTCGACACCTTCCGCTGCCTGAAACTGGCCTACCAGGCGGGCCGGGCCGGCGGGACGGCGCCCGCCGTGCTCAATGCCGCCAACGAGGTGGCCGTCGAGGCCTTCCTCGACCGCCGGCTGCGGTGGGCCGACATCCCGGCAGTGATCGAGGACTGTCTCGCTGCGCTGGCGGGAACGAAAGCCGACTCGCTCGGCGTTGTACTCGACGCGGACCGCACGGCCCGCGAGCACGCCCGCTCCGCCGTGCAACGACGATCGACGGCAGCGTGACCCAGACCACGACATCCGAGCGGCATGACGCTGCCCCCGGGCCCGGCTCGGGCGAGCAGCGGGCCGCACTGCTGCGCCTCGGCGTCATCGTGGTTGCCGGCGCGTTCGCCGCCTATGCGACCGGCGTCGCCAGCACCGTGCTGGTGGTCGTCGCCATCATCGTGATGATCATGCTGCACGAGCTGGGCCACTTCCTCACGGCCAAGTGGGCCGGCATGAAGGTCACCGAGTACTTCCTCGGGTTCGGTCCCCGCCTGTGGTCCGTCCGCAAGGGCGAGACGGAGTACGGCGTCAAGGCCATCCCTGCCGGTGGCTACGTGAAGATCATCGGGATGAGCAACCTCGACAAGGTCGACCCGGCCGACGAGGACCGCACGTACCGCCAGAAGCCCTACTGGCGGCGGCTCTCGGTGGCCGTGGCCGGTTCCACCGTCCACTTCATTCTCGCCTTCGTGCTGCTCGTGGTCCTGTTCGGCGTGGTCGGCGTGCCCAACTACGACCGCGAGTTCACCGTCGGTCAGATCAGCCGGCTGGAGACGGGTCCCAGCCCCGCCGAGGAGGCCGGCTTCCGGCTCGGCGACACGGTGCTCGCCGTCGACGGCCGCCACCTGACGTGGGACGATGTCCCGCCCTACATCCGGACCCGTCCCGGGGTCCCCGTCGTGTTCGACGTGGAGCGCGACGGCCGTCGCATCCAGCTCACCGCCACTCCCGTCGATCTGAGCAAGGTCGCCGTGAAGGGCGAGCCGGCGTCCAAGACGACCAAGCCGCATGGCTTCGTCGGCATCGGCAACCCCACCTTCCCGATCGAGCGATCCCGCCCCGTCGACGCCCTTCGCCGCTCCACCACCGGTCTCGGCCGGGCCACCGTCGACACCGTCAAGGCGCTCGGCGGCATCTTCTCGCCCAGTGGCGCCAGCTCGTACAGCCACCAGCTGGTGGGCGGCGACACCGCCACCGACGAGAACGACCCTCGCTTCCTGTCGCCCGTCGGGTTCGTGCGGGTGGCGTCGCAGGCGGCCGACACCGGTTGGCGCGAGGTGCTCACCCTGCTGTTGAGCATCAACGTGTTCGTCGGGATCTTCAACATGATCCCGTTGCTCCCGCTGGACGGCGGCCATGTGGCCATCGCCACCTACGAGCGGATCCGGTCACGCGCCGGCCGGCCGTACCACGCCGACGTGGCCAAGGCCATGCCGATCTACTACATGGTCTTCCTCGTGATCGTGTTCCTCGGCGTCTCGTCGCTCTACCTCGACATCGTGCGGCCCATCGCCAACCCCTTCGAGTAGCCGGCCCCTGCCGGCGGCCGTGGCCGCGGAGGGAACAGAGGTGGGCGGCCCTACGCTGGTCTTCGATGATGCTGGCCTCACCTCGGCGCCCGACCCGCCGGATCAACGTCGGCGGGGTGCCGGTGGGCGGCGGAGCCCCCGTCAGCGTGCAGTCGATGACGACCACCAGGACGTCCGACGTGGAGGCGACGCTGGCCCAGGTGTACGCGCTGGCCGGCGCAGGGGCCGACATCGTCCGTTGCACCTGCAACGACCAGGCGGCCGCCGAGGGACTGGCTCGCATCGTCCCCCGGTCGCCCGTGCCGATCGTGGCCGACGTGCACAACGACTGGCGCATGGGGATCGCCGCCCTCGAAGCGGGCGTGCACTGCCTGCGCCTGAACCCCGGCAACATCCGCCGGGCCGACCGCATCAGGGCCATCGCGTCGGAGGCCAGGGACCGGGGCGTGCCCGTGCGCATCGGCGTGAACGCCGGCTCGCTCGACAAGGACCTCTACGACAAGCACGGCGGGGCCACGCCCGAGGCGCTGGTCGAGTCGGCCCGGGTCGAGCTCGGGCTCTTCGAGGAGGTGGGCTTCGACGACGTGAAGATCTCGGTGAAGGCGTCGAACGTACCCCTCATGGTGGCCGCGTACCGGCTCCTGGCCGACACCGTCGACCACCCCCTCCACCTCGGTGTCACCGAGGCGGGGCCGCCGCCGGCCGGGCTCATCAAGGGCACGGCCGGGATCGCCACCCTGCTGGCCGAGGGCATCGGCGACACCATCCGCTACTCGCTCACCGCCGACCCGGTCGAGGAGGCGAAAGCCGGCCGCCAGCTGCTCGAGGCCATGAACCTGCGGAAGCGCAAGGGCGTCGACCTCATCGCCTGCCCCTCGTGCGGCCGGGCCGAGATCGACGTCATCCAGGTGGCGAAGGACGCCATGGCTGCGTTCGAGTCGGAGAACCTGCCCGTGCAGGTGGCGGTGATGGGCTGCGTCGTCAACGGCCCGGGTGAGGCGCGCGAAGCCGACATCGGCATCGCCGCCGGGCGCAAGCGCGGCCACCTGTTCGTCCGGGGCAAGGTCGTGCGCGTCGTCCCCGAGGACGAGATGGTCGAGGCCCTGCTCTCCGAGGCACGGCTGCTGGTGGAGCAGGGCGTGGAGGCACGCCTGGCGGCGGCCGACGAGGGAGCGGCGGCCGAGGCCGAGCGCGACCGGGCCGAGCTGCTCGACCTCCAGGGCGACGACGCCAACGCCAGCGAGGTCGCCGTGGAGCTCATCCGCAAATCGCTCGACGGGCGCTGACCAGCGCCCTACAACAGGGCGGCGTGGGCGTGGAGGTGCGGCCGGTCACCGACAGCGAGCTCGAGGAGTTCTTCCGCGTGGTCGCGGCCGCATTCGGATCGGGGCCGTCCGACCCCGAGCAGCTCGCCGACTGGCGCAAGGCGCTGGAGCTCGAGCGAACCCGTGCCGTCTTCGCCGGTGGCCGTCTGGTGGCGGCATCCGCCGCGCTTTCGCTGGAGCTGACGCTCCCCGGGCTCACCACCGTCCCGGCCGCCGGCGTCACGTTCGTCGGTGTCCTCCCGACTCATCACCGGCGGGGCCATCTGCGCAGGATGATGGCGAGCCTGCTCGACGACGCCGCCGACCGGCGGGAGCCGATGGCCATCCTCCTGGCCTCGGAGAGCCTCGTCTACGGCAGGTTCGGCTTCGGCCCGGCGTCCAGCCACGCGTCAGTGGAGGTCGAGAGCCGGTACGCGGCGTTCCGGCCGTCGGCACCCGACGGGGGCGGGCGCATCGAGCTCTGCGACGAGCGGCGCGCGGCCGAGGTCCTGCCGGCAGTCCTCGACGCCGCCCGGCGCGTGCAACCGGGCGACGTCCGGCGCCCTGACGCGTGGTGGGACGCGCGGTTCAGGGATCCCGAGAAGAAGCGCGACGGTGCCGGCCCGCAGTTCTACGCCGTCCACGAGTCGAACTCGGGAAGCGTCGACGGGTACGCCGTGTACCGCGTGAAGTCCGACTGGGAGCACGGGTGCCACAACGGAAGGGTGCTCGCCAGTGAGGTGGTGGGCCTGACGGCGGGGGCGGAGGCCGACCTGTGGCGGTTCCTGTTCTCGATCGACCTCACCGTGGTCGTGGAGGCCGAACGGCGCCCGCTGGACGACCCGCTGCGCTGGATGCTGGCCGACCCCCGCCGCCTGCGCACCACCATGGTGAGCGACTTCTTGTGGGTGCGGCCCCTCGATGTCGCCGCCGCCCTCGCCGCACGCCGCTACCAGGTGGACGGTGCGCTGGTGCTCGACGTGCGGGACGGCGCCCGTCCCCGAGGCGCAGGCCGGTACGGCCTGGAAGGCGGGCCGGACGGAGCCGAGTGCCGCCCGACCACCGGCGGGGCGGACCTCGCCCTCGACGTCGAGGACCTGGGTGCGGTGTACCTCGGCGGCGTGGCGCCGTCGAGCCTGGCGGCGACCGGCCGGATCGTCGAGGTGCGAGCCGGGGCGCTGCGGCGCGCCGACGCCATGTTCGTCTCGCATCCGGGGCCGTTCGCCCGCACCGGCTTCTGACCGCGACCCGAACGCGGGTCCGGCGGGAGGGCGGCCGGTAGCCTCGCCTGTATGCGCATGTCCCGCCTCCTGCTGCGAACGCTGCGCGACGCACCGTCGGACGCCGAGGCGGTCAGCCACCAGTTGCTGGTGCGGGCCGGCTACATCCGCCGGGCGGCCTCCGGGATCTACACGTACCTGCCCCTCGGCTGGCAGGTGCTGCGCAACGTCGAGCGGGTGGTGCGCGAGGAGATGGACGCGGCGGGCGCCCAGGAGATCCTCATGCCCATCCTCCAGCCCGAGGAGCTGTGGGCCCAGACCGGGCGGCTCGCCACAATGGGAGACATCCTGTTCCGGCTGGAGGGGAGCGGCGGGAGATTCGTCCTCGCCCCGACCCACGAGGAGCTGGTGACGGCCACGGTGGCGGGCGAGATCGACTCGTATCGAGACCTCCCCCGCAACGTGTACCAGATCCAGTTCAAGTACCGCGACGAGGCCCGGCCCCGTTTCGGGTTGCTCCGCGGGCGCGAGTTCATCATGAAGGACGCCTACTCGTTCGATGCCACACAGGAGGGCATGCGCGCCTCGTACAAGGTCATGTACGACGCCTACTGCCGGATCTTCGACCGGCTCGGCCTGAGCTACGCGCCGGTGGAGGCGGAGGCCGGCGCCATCGGTGGGGACGTCAACCACGAGTTCATGGTGCCCAGCTCGATCGGCGAGGATCACTTCGCCCGCTGCACCAAGGGCGACTACGCCGCCAACGTGGAGGCGGCCGAGACGGGGGAGCGCGAGCTGGCGGTCGCCACCTCCGACGAGCCCCTCGTGGAGCACCACACGCCTGATCGCCCGGGGATCGACCTGGTGGTCGACTTCTTCGCCGGCGACGGCCTCACCCCCGCCGGCATGCTGAAGTGCCTGGCCCTCGCCGATGCCGACGGCGGCGCCGTCGTGGTGCTCGTCCCGGGGGACCGGGAGGTGCGGGTGCCTCCGGGACTGCGCCCCTTCGACGACGACGACTTCGACCGCCATCCAGAGCTGGTGAAGGGCTACATCGGTCCCATGGGTCTGCGCGAGGCGGGGGTGCGCGTCCTCGCCGACCACGCCGTCCGGGCGGGCGGGCCGTGGGTCACGGGCGCCAACAAGGCCGACCACCACGTGCGTGGCGCCACCCTGGGGCGGGACTTCACCGTGGCCCAGTGGGGGTCGTTCGCCACGGTGGCCGACGGCGACCCCTGTCCACGCTGCGGCGCGCCTCTCGAGCTCGTGCAGGCCGTCGAGGCCGGCCACACGTTCCAGCTCGGCCTCACCTACTCCTCGAAGATCCCCAACGCCACCTTCACCGACGAAGACGGCCACCAGCACCCGTACTGGATGGGTTGCTACGGCATCGGCGTGAGCAGGGCGCCGGCCGTCATCGCCGAGGAGCACCATGACGACGCCGGCCTGGTGTGGCCGCCCGAGATCGCCCCCTACCAGGTCCACCTCCTGGCCCTCGGCGCGTCGCGGAGCGCCGAGGTGGCCGAGGCGGCCGACCGGTTGTACGACGAGCTGTCGGCCGCCGGCGTGCGTGTCCTCTACGACGACCGGGATCTGGCGCCGGGGGTGAAGTTCGCCGACGCCGACCTGCTGGGCATGCCCGTCCAGGTCATCGTGGGGGGCAAGGGCCTCGCCCGCGGCGTCGTCGAGCGCAAGGACCGCCGCAGCGGTGGACGCGACGAGGTCGCCGTTTCGGACGCGGTCGCGGCTGTCGGCGGGCACGGCTGACCCGCCCTGGCGCGAAGAGGCGGCGCTATACTGGTCCAGCTGCTTTGCTGAACTTCTTTCGGTCACGGAGCGTGGGCGGGTGCCCACGCTTTTCTGTGTCAGATCGGACGAGAAGGAGGAGGAATGGACCCCGCCACCCGGGTGCGTGAGCTGGTCGAGCCCGTGCTCGAGGCCCAGGGCCTCGAGCTGGTCGACGCGCTCTTCTCCGGGGGGTCGCTCCAGGTCTTCGTCGACCGCCCCGGCGGCATCGACCTCGACGCCATCAGCGCGGCCAGCACCGTGGTGTCGGCCCTGCTCGACGAGCACGACCCCGTGCCCGGCCGATACACCCTCGAGGTGTCGAGCCCCGGTCTGGAGCGGCCCCTGCGGCGCCCCGACCACTTCCGGCGTTTCGTCGGTACCACCGTGGCAGTCAAGACCCGCCCCGCGACCCAGGGCGAGCGCAGGGCGCAGGGGCTGCTGGAGGCGGCGGACGACGAAGGGATCGTGATCGGCGGGCGGAGGTTGGCGTACGGAGAGATCGAGCGGGCCCACACCGTGTTCGAGTGGGGCGCCGCACCGAAGCCGGGCTCGCGCCCGGCAGGCAAGAAGGCGGCGTCATGAAGGGCAACTACGAGTTCATGGAAGCGCTGCAGCTCGTCGCGCGGGAGAAGGGGATCGGGGTCGACACCCTCCTCGACGCGCTGGCCAACGCGCTGGTCGCGGCCTACAAGCGCATGCCCAACGCGGCCGAGGAGGCCGTGGTCACCATCGACCCCGAGACCATGGAGTTCCGGGTCTACGCCCAGGAGCTGGACGAGGACGGCACCGTCACCCGTGAGTGGGACGACACTCCCGAGAACTTCGGGCGCATCGCCGCCCAGACGGCCAAGCAGGTCATCTTCCAGCGCATCCGCGAGGCCGAGCGCGACCTCAAGTACGAGGAGTACGCCGGGCGCGAGGGCGACATCGTCACCGGCATCATCCAGCAGAGCGACAACCGCTACACGCTGCTCGACCTGGGCAAGGTCGAGGCGCTGCTCCCGCAGGCCGAACAGGTCCCGTACGAGCGCTACGAGCACGGGGCCCGCCTCAAGGCGTACATCGTCGAGGTCCGCAAGACCACCAAGGGGCCCCAGATCGTCGTGAGCCGTACCCACCCCGGCCTGATCCGGCGCCTGTTCGAGCTCGAGGTGCCGGAGATCAGCAGCGGGGTGGTCGAGATCAAGGCGGCCGCCCGCGAGCCGGGCCACCGCACGAAGATCGCCGTGTGGTCCAACGACAACAACGTCGACCCGGTGGGGGCGTGCGTCGGTGCCCGCGGCGCGCGCGTCCGCATGGTGACCAACGAGTTGCGGGGCGAGAAGGTCGACATCGTGCCGTTCTCCGAGGATCCCTCGGAGTTCGTGATGCGCGCCCTCCAGCCGGCCAAGGTCAAGGAGGTCCGCCTCGACGACGCCACCGGCACCGCCACCGTCGTCGTGCACGACTACCAGCTATCGCTGGCCATCGGCAAGGAGGGCCAGAACGCCCGGTTGGCCGCCCGCCTCACTGGCTGGCGCATCGACATCAAGAGCGAGACCCAGCTCGCCGAGGAGGAGGCCGGGTACGCCGGCGAGGAATGGGCCGAGGGCGAGTGGGTCCGGGGTGCCGACGGCGAGATGGTGTGGCAGCCGGCCGAGGGAGGCGAGGCCATCTCGGCCGAGCAGTGGTCGCACGGTGACGACGTCGACCCCGGTGCGGCGGCCGATGCGGTCGACGACGCCGTCGACGCAGCCGCGTCGGCGGTCGCCGCCGGTCAACCGGAGGCCGCCGTGATCGCCGCCGAGGACGCGGCCGAAATCTCTGGAGCGGGCGACGACGTGCCCGACGGGGCCGGTTCCGGGAATGGGCAGCCGATCACCGGGGTTGACGCCGAGAGCATGGCCGACGACTCCGCACCGGAAGGGGATCGGTCCGGCGTGACGCCGGCGGGGGACGCATAGCGGCGCCCCGCCGCACCTGCGTCGGCTGCCGGCGGGTGGCGGAACCGGGCCAGCTGGTCCGGGTCGTCCGCACCGCCGACGGAGGGCTGGAGGTGGGACGGTCCCTGCCCGGTCGGGGAGCGTGGGTGTGCGCCCGGTCTCCCGAGTGCGTCGACCTTGCGGAGCGCCGCAAGGCCTTCCACCGGGCCTTTCGGGCGCAGGTGGAAGCGTCGGCGGTCGCCGCGCTTCGTGTTGAGCTGGGAGAACGTGCGAGGATAGAGGACTGCGGGATCCGCAGCTGAGAGAGGACAGAAGGACCAGTTGCCGAAGAAGATTCGCGTCTACGAGCTCGCCCGAGAGCTCGGTTTGACGAACAAAGAGGCCCTCGACCTGTGCGTGATGCTGGGGATCGGTGTCAAGAGCCACTCGTCCAGCATCGAGGACGCCCAGGCCGACCGGGCCCGCCGGCGGGCCGACGCGGACGGCCTGCGACGCGCCGTCTCACCCGACGAGCCGTCCAAGGACGCCAAGCAGGCCGCGGCCGAGCCGTCGCCTGCCTCGCCCGCGGACGGGCGGCCCGACGTCGAGCGCCCCGGTTCCGGACGCGACCCTCGGCTCATCGTGAGCAGGCCCACGCCTCTGCCCGATGTGCTCGACCCGCGCCCCGTTCCCCGACAGGTCGCCGCTCCTCCGCCCCCGCCCCGCCCCGCCCCGCCCCGCC
>DATAIT010000128.1 GCA_036262515.1 Acidimicrobiales bacterium
GGGGCGTGCTCGTCGAGGTCGACGGCCTCGATCCCGAGGTGGCGGCCGAGCATCGTCACGAGCTGGCCCTCGGTGATCCGCCCCGAGGCCACGAGGATCCGCCCGAGGCGCTCACCGGTGCGCCGCTGCTCCTCCAGGGCCTCGTCGAGCTGGGCCTCGTCGATCAGGTGATCCTCGAGCAGCAGGTCACCCAGGCGGGCACGGGTCCGGGCGGGGGGCGGGTCCACCTCTGACAGCCTCACTTGTCGTAACTCGACACGCAAGCCGGCGACCTGAGCAGACGTTGTCGAGATGCCGTCCTGACCTGGGTGGCACTCTGGGCCGATATGGCCCTTTTGGCGCCTCCGCCCGTCCCGGCTGGTCACGGGTCGGACGCCGGAGGGCATCGACCCGGCGCCGGCGGGGTAGAGCGAGGATGATGGAAGCAGACGCAGCTGTCGCGCCCCGCGTCCTGGGTGCCCGCTACCGGCTCGGCGCCCGGTTGGGCCGCGGGGGCATGGCCGAGGTCTACGACGGCTTCGACGAGCGACTGGGACGCAGCGTGGCCGTCAAGCTCCTGCGGCCGGAGATGGCGGCGGACCCCGACGTGCGGGCCCGTTTCGAGATCGAGGCCCGATCCGCAGCGGGGTTGGCCCACCCGAACGTGGTCGCCGTGTACGACACCGGGGAGGACGACGGCGTCCCGTTCATCGTCATGGAACGGCTGCCGGGGGAGACCCTGGCCGATCGGATGGCCCGCGGGCCGGTGGACCAGGGCTGGCTGCGGCGCGTCGCCGGCGACGTGCTCGGTGCGCTCGGTGCCGCCCACGCGGCCGGGCTCGTGCACCGTGACGTGAAGCCCGGCAACATCCTGATCGGCGAGGACGGCTGCGCCAAGGTGGCCGACTTCGGGATCGCCAAGAGCCTGGAGGTGGCCGGGGAGGCCACCGGGACGGGCCTGCTGTTGGGTACCCCCGCGTACGTGGCGCCCGAGCGTCTGGAGGGCCAACCGGCCACCGAACGCTCCGATCTGTACTCGCTCGGGGTGGTGCTCTACGAGGCGCTGGCCGGGAGCAAGCCGTTCGACGGTCCGACGTCGGTGGCCGTGACGGAGTCGGTGCTCCACAGCGTGCCGCGACCACTCGTCGAGGTGCGCCCCGACGTCGACGGGGCCTTTGCCGCCGCGGTCTCGCGGGCCATGTCCCGCGACCCGGCCGACCGACCGGCGTCGGCCCCAGAGCTGTCCTCCGAGCTGTCGGTGGCGCCGGCACCGTCCGGCGACCCCACCGTGTCGCTGGCGGTGGCGGCCGAGGACCTCGACGCCACGCTGGTGGGCGCGCCGGGACTGCTGCAGCCGCCACCCGACCCACCGGCGGACGCCGTCGCGGCGGTCGCCCCGCCCGTCCCGGGGCGTGGTGCCGAACGGCGCCGGCACCGTCCGGCGACCCCCCTCCTGGTGGGGGCCGGCGTGGTGGCCGCCCTGCTGCTCCTCCTCGTCCTGGCGGGCAGCCGCACCGGCGGTAACCCCTCCCCCTCGATCCTGGCCGCCGACATCCGCGAGCTGGCGGGCCGGGTGGAGGACGGCGACGGCCCACAGGGGCCGGCCGCCGCCGACCGGCTGGCCGGCGTAGCCGACGAGGTGGAGGCGGGCGGCGGTGCCGACGAGGCGAGCGCCCTTCTCGCCGACGTCGCCCGGTGGCGGCAGCAGGGAACGCTGTCGGCCGCCGCGGCCGACGCCATCGTCGCCCTCCTCGGCCGCATAGACGGCGTCGACGCCACGGAGGCGGCATCGTCGACCACGACGACCATCACGACGACGACGGCCGCGACCGTGCCGCCGGCCTCGGGAGACCAGGGCGGAACCCGCGGCAAGAAGCACGGCAAGGGGAGCGACTGATCACGCCGGCAGGTCCGGGTCCACCCGTCCTCGGACCGGTCGAGGCGCTGGAGCGCATCGCGGAGCTGTTGGAGCGGATGCGCGAGCCCACCTACCGGGTCCGCGCCTTCCGCCAGGCGGCCGCGTCGGTGAAGGCGCTGAGCCCGTCCGAGCTCGTGGGTCTGGCCGAACGAGGCGCCCTCAAGACGCTGACGGGCGTGGGCGAGAAGACCGAGCGTGTCGTGCTCCAGGCGCTCGCCGGCGAGGTGCCGTCGTACCTGGCCCGGTTGGAGGGCAACCTGCCGGTGTCCGAGGACGGCCCGGCGGCCGAACTGCGGGCGCTGCTCCGCGGTGACTGCCATACGCACTCCGACTGGTCCGACGGCGGCAGCCCAATCGGCGAGATGGCTCGCGCCGCGCGCGACCTCGGACACGAGTACCTGGTGCTCACCGACCACTCGCCCCGGCTCACGGTCGCCAACGGCCTGTCCGCGGCGCGCCTGCGGCGCCAGCTGGACGTGGTGGCGGGACTGAACGACGAGCTCGCCCCCTTTCGGATCCTCACCGGGATCGAGGTCGACATCCTCGACGACGGCTCCCTCGACCAGGAGCCGGAGCTCCTCGCCTCGCTCGACGTGGTCGTGGGCAGCGTGCACTCGAAGCTGCGGATGGACGCGCCACTCATGACGGCCCGCATGGTGCAGGCATTGGCCGATCCGAACCTCGACATCCTCGGCCACTGCACCGGTCGCATCGTCGTCGGCCGCGGGAGGCCGGAATCGACCTTCGACGCACCAGCCGTGTTCGCAGCCGCGGCCGAGCACGGCAAGGCGGTCGAGATCAACTGCCGCCCGGAGCGGCTGGACCCGCCGCGGCGGCTGCTGCGGCAGGCGGTGGCGTCCGGCTGCCGGTTCTCGATCGACACCGACGCCCACGCTCCGGGCCAGCTGCACTGGCAGCCCTACGGCTGCGAGCGAGCCGCCGAGTGTGGTGTGGACGCCGCCTTCGTGGTCAACGCGGCGCCGGCCGCCGACCTCGTGGCATGGGCCGCCTCGCACGGCTGACCAGACGTGAGGGGTGCCTTCCGGGCCCGCATGGGTACAGTCCGTTCATGGACGCCTCGAGCATCGGACGTCTCCTCCTCGGCGCAGCCCTCGTCCTGGCCGTCGCCGGCGCCGTCGTGCTGGCGGCGTCGGCGCTGGGCCTGGGACGACTGCCCGGGGACCTGTCCTTCGGCAGGGGCAACGTGCGGGTCTACGTCCCGCTGGCCACCAGCCTCGTCGTGTCGGTTGTGGCCACGGTCGTCCTCAACGCGCTGATCCGCCGGTGAGCACGGCCACGCAGCGCTTCGTCGAGCTGGTGCAGCGGCCCGACGAGGCCGTTCCCCTCGACGAGTCGGCCATGCTCATCGCCGCCCACGCCGACCCGGACCTGGACGTGGCCGCAGAGCTGGCCCGCATCGACGGACTGGCCGCCGTGTGCCCGGACGCCACGCTCGACGGGCTGCGACGCCACCTGTTCGAGGACTTCGGCCTGGCGGGCAACCGTCGCCGCTACGACGACCCGCGCAACTCCTTCCTCAACCAGGTCCTGACCCGCCGCGTCGGAATCCCGATCTCCCTGTCGGTGCTCACGATCGAGGTCGGCCGCCGCGTCGGCCTCACCCTCTCAGGGGTGGGGATGCCGGGACACTTCCTGGTCCGTTCCGACGACGACGACCTGCTCGTGGACCCCTTCAACGGTGGTCGCCTGCTGAGCCCGGAGGACTGTGCCGAGGTGTACCGGGCGCTGCACGGGCCGCGAGCGCCCTTCGGCCCCCACCTGCTCGCACCTGTCGGGACGCGCTCGATCCTGGTGCGCATGCTCGCCAACCTCCGACAGCTATACCTGAACGCCGGCGACGCGAGGTCGGCGGGCTGGGTCTACGAGTTGCGGGCCGCCATCCCGGCGGGCACGCCGGCCGACACCGCCGACGTGGCGCGTGCCCTCGCCTCCATCGGGCGCTTCACGGAGGCGGCGGCCACCCTCGACGCGCTCGCGGAGTCGGTGCCGGAAGACGGTGCCCAGGAGGCACGGGCTCGCGCCGTGTCGCTACGCGCCCTGCTCAATTAGCCGCCGGCCAGTAGCGATCCTTCAGGAGCCGCTTGTAGAGCTTGCCGGTCGGGTGGCGGGGGAGCTCGTCCTCGAAGTCCACCGACTTGGGGCACTTGTAGGGGGCCAGTCGCTCCCGGCACCATGCGACCAGCTCCGCCTCCAGGGCGGGCCCCGCCAGCTCGGGGCGCACCGGCTGCACGACCGCCTTGACCTGTTCGCCCAGCTCCTCGTGGGGGACGCCGAAGACGGCCACGTCGAGCACGGCCGGATGGCCGATGAGCACGTCCTCGGCCTCCTGGGGGTACACGTTCACCCCACCGGAGATGATCGTGTACGACTTGCGGTCGGTGAGGTAGAGGAAGCCCTCGTCGTCCACGTAGCCGACGTCACCCAGCGTCGTCCAGCCGCGGCGGTCGTGGGCGGACCGGGTCTTGTCGGGATCGTTGTGGTACTCGAAGTCGGGCCCGCCCTCGAAGTACACGTTGCCGATCTGGCCGGGGGGGAGCTCGTTCTCGTCGTCGTCGAGGATGCGCAGGACAGGCCCGCCGAGCGAGCGCCCGACCGTCCCGCGGTGCGCCAGCCACTCCCTCGAGTTGCAGGCGACGAAGCCGTTGCCCTCGGTGCCGGCGTAGTACTCGTGCACCACCGGCCCCCACCAGTCGATCATCCGCTCCTTCACCTCGACCGGGCACGGGGCGGCGCCGTGGATGCAGCAGCGCAGGCTGGACACGTCGAACCGGCGGCGAACGTCCTCGGGCAGCTTCAGCAGTCGGACGAACATCGTGGGCACGACGAGGGTGTGGGTCACGCGATGGCGTTCGACGACCGAGAGGAACTCCACCGGGTCGAAGTGCTCCATGACCACGGCCGTGCCGCCGATGCGGTGCACCGCCATCGTGAACCACAGCGGTGCTGCGTGGTACAGCGGCGCCGGGGACAGGAACACCATGTCGTCCCGGTAGCCGTAGAGCGTCGTCCCGAGGCCGAGCACGGAGTCGAAGCCCTTGGTGCCGAGGGGTACGCGGTCGAGGAGGCGCTTGACGCCCTTGGGTCGCCCTGTGGTGCCGGACGAGTACAGCATGCTCCGTCCCTCCAGCGGTTCCGGGTGCGGCGTGGGTGGCTGGGCCGCGACCACCTCCTCGTAGGGTTCGAAGCCGTCGACGGTCCCCCCGATCATCAGCCTGGTGTGCAGGCCCGGCAGGGCCCTGACGACTGCGGCGGCCACCGTCCGTCGTTCGTACGACGTGATCAGCGCCTGGGCGCCGCAGTCCTCCAGGATGTAGGCCGCCTCGCCCGCCGTGAGCCTGGAGCTGATCGGCGTGTAGTACAGCCCTGAGCGCTGCGGCGCCCACACTGTCTCGAGGAACTCCGGGGCGTTCTCCAGCCAGATGGCCACCGAGTCCCCGGGGCCGAGCCCGCGGGCCCGCAGCAGGTTGGCCAGCCGGTTGGCGCCACTGTCCAGTCGGCCGTAGCTGACGGTCGTGCCGGGAGGCTCGACCACGACGGCGGGCCGGTCCGGCGCGGCGGCGGCGTGGACACCGGGGTGCACCAGAGGACGTTAGACGCCGTCGCGCACGACACCGGTGCGCCGTCCCAGGACGCGGTCCAGCACCGGGCGCTCAGGCGGCCCCGGCGAGGAGCTGGAGGAGCTCGCTGCGATCGGGGCCGAGGCGCGGGAGCGGGGGGCGGTCGGCCCGATCCCGCCAGGCGGCCATCACGCCGGCCACGACCCTGGGATCACGCATCATGGCATCGGGTGGATCGAGCAGGTTGAACGTCCGCATGAACGCCCGGAAGACAGCCGGGTGGTGGCGGGCGGCGGGAAGCAACCCATGGCGCATCAGCGAGCCCATGTCGACGCCGTCGCTGTCGTCGTCGGATTCCTCGGCCGCCGCCGACCGGTCGTGGCGGTCCTGGGCGAGGGCGGCGCCGTACCACGGCTCGATGGTGGTGCGGGTGGCCTCGGCGAAGGCGAGGGCAGCGGCGGTGGCGTCGTCGCCCGCCGCCGCCAGCGTGTCGGCCAGCAGCTCGGCGTGCACCATGGCCAGTGAGCACCCCCGGCCGTAGACGGGGTTTGTGCACACCGAGCTGTCGCCGACGGCGTAGACGCCCGTCGCCACCGGCGTGCCGTCGACCACGAAGTGGCGCAGCCGGTTCACCAGCCCGGCCATCACCTCGACGTCGCTGATCGGCTGGCACCGGCCGGGCTCCACCCACCGGCGCACGGCGGGCAGGTGGGTGGCCACGTCGGTGAACGGTCCGGCGCGCAGCACCCGGCGCATCTCGCGGTCGTCGGCGTGGACGCCGTACGTGATCGACAGCGTCCCGTTGTCGCCCGGGAAGACGGCGTACTTCAGGTAGCCGAGGTCGCCCACGACGAGGCCGTGCTCGGCCGGGTCGTCGCCGTCCGCCAGCATCCGGTAGAACCGGGAGGAGTACACGATCCCCGTGTCCTCCTCCCACTCCGGCACGGGCCGGGCGCCGACCGCCGACAGCCACGCCGGCAACGGCGAGCGCCGCCCGCAGGCATCGACCACCACATCGGCCCGGCGGACGGCACCGCCGGCGAGACGCACCCCGGTGACGTGGGGCACGCCACCCGTGCCCACCTCGGCGGTGAGGCCCTCCACCGACCCGGGCACGAGCGAGATGCCGGGGACCTCCAGGGCGCAGCGCCGCAGCACCCACTCGAACGTCGTGCGCCGGCACGCCAGGCCGATCAGGTCGGCATCGGCGGGCTCCGGGACGAGCGGGTCCAGGGCGGGGGGCGGATGCCGCAGGAAGTCGATCTCGGTGGCGCCTGCCTCCAGGAGGGCGGCCAGGACGTCGGGACGGCGATCCCGCAGGAGGTTGCGGAGCCGGGCCAGGAAGGCGTGCGAGTGCCGGGTCTGCGGCGCGCCGCGGCGCCGCCACTCGTCGAAGGCGGCCTGGGGGGTCGTAGGCGTCGTCACCGTGTCCCGCTCCACCACGGCGACCCGGTGGCCGCCGCCGGCCAGGGCCAGGGCGCTCCCGAGACCACCGACGCCCGCGCCGACCACGAGAACCTCGGACATGGGTGCCAAAATAGATCGACTGGGTGGCCAATCCGGGTCGCCCCGTGGCGCCCGTGCGATCAGATGGAGGCGATGGACCGCACGGGCATCCGGGGGCCGAAGCGGGGCGCCCGGATGCCGGCGACGGCCAGGTGGCGGAGGACGCGGCCGCGGTGGCCTGCGAAGGGCGCCAGCAGCTCGAGCATCCGCGTGTCGTCCCCCCGCGCCTCACCGGCGAGCGCCCACGAGACCTGGTGGGGAAGGTGGAAGTCGTCCAGCGGCACGGCATCGGCGTCACCGAGGCTGACGAGTGCGACCTCGGCGGCCGTCCACGGCCCGATGCCGGGGAGGGCCTGAAGGCGCCGGCGGGCAAGTCCCGGCGGCACGCCGGTTACCTCCTCCACCCGTGCGGCCGTTCCGCACAGCCGGCGGATCGTGTCGGCCCGCTTCCGCTCGATTCCCAGGGGGTGGAAGGCGCAGGACGGCGCCGCCGCCAAGCGCACGGGACAGGGAGGCAGGCGCAGGCCGGCGTCACCGGCCGGCCCGGGCGCCCGTTCCCCGAAGGCGCGGACGATGGCGACGTAGGCGCGGGCGGCCTCGACGCCGGTGACCTTCTGGGCGAGGACGGTCGGCACCAGCGCCTCGACCACGGCCTGGCTGCGGGGGATCCGCAGCCCCGGGCTGCGGCGGGCCAGCTCGGCCACCAGCGGGTGGCGGGGCCGGAAGCCCGACGTGTCGTCGGAGGCGCCCACCAGGTCGGGCGCGGCGTCGACGGCCCACGCACCGCCCGGGCCCCACGCCCGCACCACGACTCGACCGCCGGCCACGGCGAGGTGGACGGTCGCAGGTCCCTCCGGCGTGCGGGTGGCGCGCCATGCAGCGTCCTCCCGCAGCCACATCGTCGGGTCGTACCGCCCGTGGCGCAGCGGCGCCAGGGTGCGACTCAGGTGCACCGCGTGCGGGAGCGGGATCGTCCGCTCGAGGGCCGCCACCGCCGCACGCTATTGCTCGCGTGGCAGGCTGCCCGGACGATGTCGACGCTGTCCGAGGACCTCGCCTTCCGCGGCCTCATCCACCAGGTCACCGACCCAGCCGTCCCGGCCCTTCTCGACGGTCCGCCGATCACCGCCTACGCCGGCTTCGACCCGTCGGCGCCCAGCCTGCAGCTGGGCAACCTCGTCGGCGTGCTCAACCTGGTGCGGCTCCAGCGGGCCGGGCATCGACCGATCGCCCTGGCCGGCGGCGGCACGGGCATGGTCGGTGACCCGAGCGGCAAGGCGGAGGAGCGCACCCTCCTCCAGCCCGAGCAGCTCGACGCCAACGTGGCCGGCCTGCGGGACCAGCTGGGGCGGTTTCTCGACTTCGGCTCCGGCGCGCTGCTGGTGGACAACGGGTCGTGGCTCTGGGAGGTCGGGCTGCTCGAGTTCCTCCGGGACGTGGGGAAGCACTTCACCGTCAACGCCATGATCGCCAGGGAGTCGGTCCGGACCCGGCTGGAGGGGCGCGAGCAGGGCATCTCGTACACCGAGTTCAGCTACATGCTCCTCCAGGCCTACGACTTCCTGCGGCTGTTCGACCTCCACGGGTGCCGGCTCCAGCTGGGCGGCAGCGACCAGTGGGGGAACATCGTGTCGGGCGTGGACCTCGTGCGGCGGGTGCGTGGGGAGGACGCCTACGGCCTCACGACACCGCTCCTGACGGACGACCAGGGGCGCAAGCTGGGCAAGACCGAGACCGGCACGATCTGGCTCGACGCCGGGCTGACCAGCCCGTACCAGCTCTTCCAGTACCTGCTCAACAGTCCCGACGACCGGGCCGGCGCCTACCTCCGGGCCCTCACCCTGCTCCCGCCCGAGCGCATCGAGGAGCTGGACGCCTCACTTGCCGCGCAGCCGGAGCACCGGGAGGCACAGCGGGCCCTGGCCCGCGCCGTCGTGGGCCTGGTCCACGGCGACGCCGAGGCGGTGGCCGCCGAGCGGGCGGGGAAGGCTCTGTTCGGCGAGGAGGTCTCCGACCTGGACGAGGCCACGCTGCTGTCCGTCTTCTCCGAGGCGCCGGCCACGATCGTGCCGCGCTCGGCCTTCGCCGGTGACGGACTGGCGCTGGTGGATGCACTGGCCGACTGCGGCCTGACGCCCTCCCGGTCGGCCGCCCGCACCGCCGTCTCGCAGGGCGGCGCCTACGTGAACAACAGGCGCGCCAGCGGGCTCGACCGCCGGCTCACGACGGCCGACCTGCTGCTCGACCGGTACGTCGTGCTGCGACGAGGACGTCGGGACTACCACCTGCTGAAGGTGGAGGCGTAGGGCACTACGTCGTGGTGACGAGGCAGCTCGCCTTGTTGCCCTCGCTGAAGTAGGCGAACCTCGTGAAGCGCACGCTCGAGTAGCGCTGGGCGCTCGTGAGCTTGTCCGAGGTGAAGCTGGCCGTCGTGCCGGGACCGATCACCGTGCCCGCGGTGGCGAAGTGGACGGTGCGCACCTCGCCGTTCGGGTAGCTGACCTCGAGGGTGACGTCGTCGACCTCGATGGCCACGCTCACCTGGTTGTCGACGGTGGCCTGCGGCACGAACGTGGAGCTGATGGCGTCGGTGGCGAGGTCCTTGGCCGTGAATGACACCGTCGCCTTCCCGGAGCCGCACGCCGCCACCACGCCCGTGGTGGTCGTCGTGCGGGGAGCGGTCGTGGTGGTGGCCCGGGCCGCCGTGGTCGTCGTGGCGGCGGCGGTGGTCGACGAGGTCGCCCCCGGGGCGGAGGTGGTCGTCTCGAGCACGGCCGTGGTCGTCGTCGTGGTCGTGGTCGTGGTCGCAGCGGTGTCGGCATCGTCGTCGTCACTCCGCACGAGGGCGAACGCCCCGAGGGCGCCCAACAGGACGACGACGACCGCTGCCACCACGGGCTTCTTCACCGCACCATCGTGTCATCTCGGAGAGCCGCTCCGTCGCACCTTTGCACTTTCCCCCCGTTTCCTTCGCGGATCGCTCGGCCGGCCGCTCGGGGATCGGTGCGGTCACGCCAGCGCGGCCCGGATGCGGGCCGCCACCGCTTCCATCTCGGCCTCGTCGCCATACCGAGTGCGGGGCCAGAAGAAGCCCCGCAACCCGTCACCCTTCGTCCGCGGCACGACGTGCACGTGCAGGTGGGCGACGCTTTGGCTCACGGCGTTGTTCACGGCCACGAAGGAGCCCTGGGCGGCCATCGCCCGGGTGACCGCCGCCGTGACCCGCTGGACGGTGGCGAAGAACGGACCGATCTCGGCGTCGGGCAGCGCCAGGATCGTCGCGTGATGGGCGCGCGGCACCACGAGTACGTGGCCGTGGAACAGGGGCCGGACGTCGAGGAACGCGAAGGCGTTCTCCTCGTCGAGCACCAAGGCCGCTCCCACCTCGCCGTCGCGGATGGCGCAGAACGTGCAACCAGCGGCCATGAGGGAGGGCAGCCTACGATTCGACGATGCCCGATGCGCCCGTCCAGTTCAGCACCGGACTGCCGGAGACGGTGCTGCCTCCGCCACCGCCCGAAGCGTCCGCCCGCCTGCACGCGGCGCTGGTCGAGCCGCCGGAGCGCCGCCGTGACGCGGTGAGCGGCGTGGTGGCCACGTTCCCCCGGTACCTCGACGCCTGGGCTCGCCTCGGTGAGCTTGCGCGCGACGACGTCGAGGCGTATGCGTGCTTCCGCGTCGGGTACCACCGCGGCCTCGACGCCCTACGCCAGGCCGGGTGGCGCGGGTCCGGGTACGTCCGGTGGGCCCACGAGGCGAACCGGGGCTTCCTCCGTGCCGTGGAGGGCCTCCGCCAGGCGGCCGCCGCCGTCGGGGAGGCCGACGAGGAGGAACGGTGCCGCCAGTTCCTGCGCCAGCTCGATCCGGACTGGCGCGGCCTCCCGGGCTGATCGCAGCCGCCCGGCAGACGCCGGGTCCCGCTCTATCCTCGATCCATGGCCTCTCCCCCCGACAGCGAGGTCGGGGCGCTGGCCCGCCGCATCGCCGAACTCGGCGCCGGCGAGAAGGCGCGGGTGTTCAACATGTCGTGGGTCAGCGAGCGGATGCTCGGCTGGGCCATGTCGCACCCGAGCTTCAAGACGCAGTTGTTCCGGTTCGTCGACGTCTTCCCGGCGACAGGCGACGACGCCGACGTGCTCCGACACATCGACGAGTACTTCGAGGGCGCCGGCGCGCCGAAGGTGATGGAGCTCGGCATCGACCTGGCCGAGCGGCTGCCCCTCGGTTCACGGGTATCGGCGGGCGTGGCCCGCCGCAACATCGAGCGCATGGCGGAGCAGTTCATCGTCGGGTCCACGCCGGCGCGGGCCATGGACGGGCTCCACCGCCTCTGGCGGCAGGGGAGCGCCTTCACCGTCGACCTCCTGGGCGAGAAGACCGTCACCGAGGCGGACGCCGACCGCTACGCGGCGAGGGTGCACGAACTTCTCGACGCGCTTCTCGACGGCACCGCCGGGTGGGCGCCCGACGACCACCTGGAGCGCGACGATCTCGGCCCGCTGCCCCGCGCCAACATCAGCATCAAACCGACGGCCCTGGCCTCGCTGTACGCACCCCTCACCCGGACCGAGGGCCTCGCCCAGGCCCGCGCCCGGCTGCTGCCCATCCTGCGGATGGCCGCCGAGCGCGGCGCGTTCGTGTGGTTCGACATGGAGCACTACGACGTCAAGGACCTCACCCTCGAGCTGTTCCGGAGCCTGCTGGACCTGCCCGAGCTGGCCGCCCTCGAGGCGGGTGTCGTCATCCAGGCCTACCTGAAGGAGTCGCGGGCCGACCTCGCCGACCTCATCTCCTGGGCGTCCGCCTCCAAACGCCCCAGCCCGATCAGCGTGCGGTTGGTGAAGGGGGCGTACTGGGACTCCGAGTCGATCGTCGCCCAGGCCGAGGGATGGCCGGCGCCGGTCTTCGGCCACAAGGACGAGACCGACGCGAGCTACGAGCGGTGCGTGCGCCTGCTGCACGACCATCACGGAACGGTCCGCGCCGCCTTCGCCTCGCACAACCTCCGCTCCCTCGCCTACGCGGTGACCTACGCGCAGGCGCAGGGCATACCGGACACCGGCTACGAGTTGCAGATGCTCTACGGCATGGCCGAGCCGATCCAGGCCGCCATCCGGCGGTTGGGGCTGCGCCTGCGTGTCTACGGCCCGGTGGGCGAGCTCGTGCCCGGGATGGCCTACCTCGTCCGGCGCCTCCTGGAGAACACCTCCAACGAGAGCTTCGTGCGCCATCGCTTCGCCGAGGGACGCGACCTCGACCAGCTCATCGCCGCACCGAGGGTCGACCGGCTGCCGGATCCCGATCCGCCGGCGCGCCGCCCCGCCACCGATCCGGCTGATCCCGGTCCCTACACCCACGAGCCGCCGGCGGAGTGGCGCCGGCCCGCCGTGCGCGAGGCCATGGCGGCGGCCGTGGCGGCCGCGCCGTCGGCGTTCGGGGCGGCGGTGCCGGCGGTCATCGCCGGGCGCCGGGTCCGCACCGACCGCACGATCGTCTCCGTCGATCCGGCCGATCCCGAGACCCAGGTGGCCGTGTCGGCGTCGTGCGGCGCAGCCGAGGCCGACGCCGCCGTCCGGGCTGCCCTCGATGCGTGGGAGGGATGGCGGCGCACCCCGGCCCGCGACCGGGCCGCCGTGCTCTTCCGGGCGGCGGAGTGGATGCGGGCCCGCCGTGCGGAGCTGTCGGCGCTGGAGGTGTTCGAGGCCGGAAAGCCCTGGGCCGAGGCCGACGGCGACGTGTGCGAGGCCATCGACTTCTGCGAGTACTACGGCCGGGAGATGCTCCGCCTCGACCGGGGCGGGGCGGTCGAGTCGCCGCCGGGCGAATCGAACTCGCTGCGGTATCAGGGCAAGGGCGTCGGTGCGGTCATCGCCCCGTGGAACTTCCCGCTGGCCATCCCCACCGGCATGGTGACGGCCGCCCTGGTGGCGGGAAACGCCGTCGTCTTCAAGCCGGCCGAGCAGACCCCGGCCATCGCCGCCCGGCTGGTCGACGCCCTCGAGGCCGGCGGCCTTCCCCCGGGGGTCCTCTCGTTCCTGCCCGGCGTCGGAGAGGAGGTCGGGGCGCATCTCGTCGAACACCCGGACGTGGCGTTCGTGGCCTTCACCGGTTCGAAGGACGTCGGCCTGCGCATCAACGCCGCCGCCGCCGCGTCGTCCGGCGGCCGTCACGTGAAGCGGGTGATCGCAGAGCTCGGTGGCAAGAACGCCATCATCGTCGACGCCGACGCCGACCTCGACCAGGTCGTGCCCGCCATCGCCGCGTCCGCCTTCGGGTACTCGGGCCAGAAGTGCTCCGCCGCCTCCCGCCTCGTCGTGGTGGACCCGGTGTACGACGAGCTGGTCGACCGCCTGGTACGCCACACCGTCGAGCTGCGCGCCGGCCACCCGCGGGACATGGCCGTCAAGATCGGCCCGCTGATCGACGCCGAGGCGTGGAAGCGCGTCCAGGGCGTCGTCGAACGGGCGCCCGAGCAGGGTGACGTCCTGCTCGCGCGCGACGACGTCCCGGCCACCGGGTTCTTCGTCGGGCCAGCCATCGTGGCCGGCGTGGCCAGCGACTCCGCGCTGGCACGCGACGAGATCTTCGGGCCGGTGCTGACCGTGTTCCGCGCCCCCCACTTCGCCGCCGCCGTCGCCATCGCCAACGACACCCACTTCGCCCTCACCGCCGGGGTGTTCTCCCGCTCACCGGCCCACGTCCGCCAGGCCGGCGACCAGCTGCGCGCGGGCAACGTCTACGTCAACCGAGGCATCACTGGCGCGGTGGTCGGCCGCCAGCCCTTCGGTGGCTTCGGCATGTCGGGCGTCGGCTCGAAGGCGGGCGGCCCCGACTACCTGCTCCAGTTCCTCGACCCACGCGTCGTCACCGAGAACACCATGCGGCAGGGCTTCGCCCCGTCGGCGTAGGGCCTCCCTCGACCGCCGATCCGGGACGGCGGGTCATCACCGCCATCCTCGCTCGGCGTAGCGTTCGCCCGTGCCCCTCTCCACCGGACCGGTCGGGCCCTTCCCGCCCGGCGCCGACCCGGACGACTACGACAAACTCCGCCGGCGGGTGCTGTGGACCATGCCGTACGGGCTCTACGTCGTCGGCAGCCGAGCCGGCGACCGCCGCAACGGCATGACCCTGAACTGGGTGACGCAGCTGTCGTTCGACCCCAAGCTGCTCGGAGTCGGGGTCGAGAACGGTTCGCTCACCGCCGAGCTCATCGCCGAGGGTGGCGTGTTCAGCCTCAACATCATCGACCGGGACGACCGCGCCATCGTGCGCAAGTTCACCAAGCCGGTGGAGGTCGACACGCAGGCGGGGACGCTCAACGGATTCGCCTTCCACGACGGCGCCACGGGTGCGCCGATCCTCGACACCGCCGTCGCGTACGCCGACTGCGAGGTCCGTCAGCACGTCCCCACCGGGAGCCACACGCTCTTCGTTGGAGAGGTGGTGGACGCCGGGTTCCAGAAGCCGGAGGACACCCCGCCCCTGCGCATGGAGGACACCCGGATGATCTACGGCGGATGAGCGGTCCAGCTACCGTGCGCCCGTGACCCTGGTCCCGCTGGACAACGCGACGTGGGGATTCGAGTCGGACTGCTTCGTGTGCGAGCCGGGAAATCCCGCCGGCCTGCGCATCCCGTTCTCCCATGACGTCGAAGCCGGTGTGGTGTTCGCCGACTTCGTGCTGGACGACCGCTTCTCCGCGGAGGTGACCGACGCCGACGGGCAGCGGTACGTGGTCGCCGAGGCCGAGTTCTGCCCGATGGGCACGGTGCAGGCTCGCGCCGCCATCGTGGTGGTCACCGGTGGGGACGCCGAGCTCGTGCAGGGATGAAGCCGGCGCCGCGCTGGATCGACGACCCCGATGGTCTCGACGCCCTCGCCCACGAGTTGCTGGCGGCCGACGCGTACTCGGTGGACACCGAGTTCCACCGGGAACGCACCTACTACCCGCACCTCGACCTGGTGCAGATCGCCTGGGAGGGGGGTCTGGCCCTCGTCGACCCGTTGGCCGTCGACCTCCGGCCGCTGGCACCGGTCCTCGACGGCCCCGGCCTCGCCGTGCTCCATGCCGCCGACCAGGATCTCGAGGTCCTGCGGGCGTCCTGCGGCACGGTGCCGAGCCGGCTGTTCGACACCCAGCTGGCGGCGGGCTTCCTCGGGATGTCGTCGCCGTCGCTGCAGTCGCTGGTGGAGCGGCTCCTCGGTGTGCGCCTGAAGAAGGGGGACCGGCTGGCCGACTGGACCCGCCGGCCGCTCGGGCCCGACCAGCGCGCCTACGCGGCGGCCGACGTGGAGCACCTCCTGGCCCTCCACGCCGTCATAACCGGCGAGCTCGCCGCCCGGGGACGCCTGGCGTGGGCCGAGCAGGAGTGCGAGCTGGCCCGCACGCAACAGCGCGGGCCGACCGATCCGGAGACGGCGTGGTGGCGCCAACGCGACTCCCGGTCCCTGCGCGGCCGGTCCATGGGCGTCGCCCAGGAGGTGGGCGCGTGGCGGGAACGGCGGGCCATGGCCCTCGACATCCCGCCCCGCTTCGTCCTCCCGGACCTAGCCATGGCCGCCATCGCCCAGCGACCGCCGACGTCGGCCGCCGACCTCAACGGCATCCGCGGGCTCGAGGGGCGTCACCTCAAGGGCCCCATGCTCGACGAGATCCTGGCTGCCGTCGAGCGAGGTCGGGCACTTCCGCCCGAGTCGGTCCGTCGCCCGCCGGCCGACGACCTCGACCGCTCGCTGCGCCCGGCCGTGGCCCTGGTGTCGGCCTGGGTGGCGCAGCTGGCCGCCGACCTCGAGGTCGACCCCGCCCTGCTGGCCACGCGGTCGGACGTCCAGAGCTTCCTCCGCAACGACGACGGCGCCCGGCTCAGCGAGGGATGGCGCAAGGAGCTGGTGGGCGAGCCGGTCCGGCGCCTGGTCGAGGGCGAGGCCACGCTGGCCTTCCAGGGCGGCCGGCTCGTGCTCGAGGATCGGGTGCGGCCCTCGCCGCCGCACTCCTGAGCCGGCGCCGGCCCGGCGCCGGCAGCTCCTCACCCGCCTTCGGTCGGCCCCGGCGCCGGCAGCTTTTCACCCGCCGGCGGCCGCCTCCGTGAGGCGCACCGTGATCCCCAGCGTGTTCCCGGCGTGCAGCTCGGCCAGCTGCGGGTTGACGCCGTCCGGGATGTCGTACACGAGCGCGGTCACGACCTCAGCCCCCGGGTTCATCTGCTGCACGGGGCTGACGACGCTGCCGGGCGCAGTCGCCTGCAGGTAGACCATCGTGGCCGTGGCGTCGGGGGCGAAATGCCGGCGCTGGCTGTCGAGGAGCTGCTGCTGGGCGCCGGCGAAGGACGCCGGCTGGTTTCCCGAGTTGGTGGCCTTGAGCTCGAGGAGGCAGTACCGCCCCAGCGCAGTTTTGACCCGCTGGCCCTCGCCGACCTCCTCGGCCCCGCAGTCGAAGCGCGTGACCACGAAGGTGATCGAGCCGTCACGGGCCGGCTGCCCCACTCCGGGCTGGGTGCTGCCCACGTTCCCGCGCGCCGGCAGCTCGGGGCGGGAGTCCTTGGAGAACACGCCCAGCGCGGCGAGGAGGACGACGAGGAGGACGGCGACGACGAGGGCGGGCACCACGATCGAGCTCCGCTGGGACCCGCCCTTGCCCGGCACGCAGGTGCGGCACTTCTGGCCCACCTCGGTCCAGACCAGGCATCTGGGGCACGACGGCCGCCCACACTGCGCGCAGGCGAGCTGCGTGGGCGTGCGGTGCTTCTCGCACTTCAACTCGGTGGTCGCCATGGGTTCAGGCCGCTGCCGGGCGGCAGGACGGAGCGCCGGCTGCCGCGGCGCGTGGCCGGGGCCGGAGAAGCGCCATAGCCGCGAAGGGTAACTCAGGCGCGGTAGGTGCGCCCGTCGTTCACCCGGCCGGACGGACCGTTCAGTCGGTCCTCGGACGGAGGTCGACGCGCAGCGTGAGGATGCCGTCCTCGATGGCTCCCTCGGCGTCGGCCAGCATGGCGTAGTCCAGGTAGTCGGTCTTGGCCTGCTCGATGAACCGGCGCCGGTCGGGGCCCTCCACGGGCGGCACGCCGCGGCTGCGGACAGCCTTGGCCCGCTCCCGGAACCGCTCGATCATCGCTTCGACGTCGAATTCGTCGGCCATGGCGGAACCCTACCGGCCTTGGTGCGGTTTCGAGCCGTATCGTTGCTACCATGTGTCCCCCAAACGGCTTCGCGAACACTCGGGGGGGCCTCACGTTGAAAAAGGGACGCCACCGGCGGTTCGAAGAGGCTCGCGCCTTCAAGTTGCGGACGACGGAGTCGACGCCGGAGCCGTGCGCGGAATGCGGCGCCGAGCCCGACGACGAGCACGCCTCCTGGTGTCTGGCCACCGAGGACGAGGGCAATCTCGACGTGGTGGACGACCGCTGACCGTCCCGCAGGGTTCTGTTCGCCGGGGGGCGCGCCACCAGGGGGTCCGGCGCCTGTGCGTGTCGGTGGTGCTCCTCTTCGTCACGTCGGTCCTCGGCCTGGTGGCGCACGACGCCCCCGTCGTCACGGCCGCCGTGCAGGCGGCCGAGTCCAGCGTGGTGCCCGCTGCCGCGACGATGGGCGCGTCGCCTGCCGGTGTACTGCCCGTCCCACCCACGTCGGCGAGCACCACCACCGCAGTGGCGCCCACCGGAGGCAGCGCCCCCACCACGGGCGCTCCGGCGGCCGATCCGTCCGGCGCCCGGGTCCAGCACGCCGCGGCCAGCCCCGCGTCGCCCGCCACTGCGGCCACTACCCAGCCGCCGCTGCTCCCGCCCATCAACATTCCCCTGCTGGCGCCGCCGACCACACCGCCGCCGGCGGGTCCCGCGCCGGCGTCCGCTGCGTCCGCCGGCGCCATCGCCCCCTACCTCGGCCTGGGCACGTGGGTCGACGTCTACGACTGGAGCATCCTCTACTCCAAGGGGAGTCCCACCGTGGGCCCTGGCGACGTGGACGGCATGGTCGGTGCGGGCGTGCAGACGCTGTACCTCCAGGCCTCCAAGCACGACGCCCCGGCCGACGTGCTGGAGCCCGACCTGTTGCAGGCCATCATCGACCGGGCCTCCGGCCGCGGCCTGCGCGTCGTGGTGTGGTACCTGCCCACGCTGGTCGACACGGGCGCCGACCTGCGCCGTCTGAAGGCGGTCGCCGGCCTCCGCAACATCGACGGCATCGCCGTCGATATCGAGGCCCGAAACGTTCCCGACGTGGCCGAGCGCAACCGCCGCCTCATCGACCTCAGCGGGGCCCTGCGCCGTGAGCTGCCGGGACGCACCATCGGCGCCATCGTGCTGCCGCCGGTGGTGATGGAGGTCGTCAACACGTCCTTCTGGCCCAACTTCCCCTATCGCGAGATCGCTCCGTCGTTCGACGTGTGGATGACGATGGGGTACTGGACCAACCGTACGACGGCGTCCGGCTACCGCGACGCCTACCGGTACACCAAGGAGAACGTCGACCGGCTGCGCAACAACCTCGGCCAGCCCGACGCTCCCGTCCATCCCATCGGCGGTATCGGCCCCCTGACGACAGCGGGGGACATCGAGGGCTTCAAGCGGGCGGTCACCGCCGTGCACGGCATCGGCGGCAGCATCTACGACTGGCACACCACGGCGGCCGCCCTGTGGGAGAACCTGCGGCCTATGCGCCTGCGCTAACGGTCGTCGGGCCGTCCTCCGGGGGCCGTCGCACCGCCGGGTGGGGGACGGGCACGGAGGGGCTCGCCGATCGCTCGGCCAAATATGCGGCCACCCGGGTGTACACCGCCTCGCCCACCAGTTCCACCAGCTCGTCGCGAAGCTCGAGGTACGCCGGCCGGTGGCCGACGAAGGCGTCGGGAGACTCCGTGCACCACCAGTGGAACTCCAGCCCGCCCGCACCCCAGTGGCGGCGGTCCCACTGCCGGATGGTGGACGAGACGTGGCCGTCGTCCTCCGTCTCGTCCTCACGTCGGAGCGGCAGTTGCCAGCAGACGTTGGGCTTGAAGTCGAGCGGGCGGGCGCCCTGGCGCAATGCGCCCACGTGCAGCGCACAGCCGGCGCCACCCGGGAAACCGGCCCGGTTGAGGAAGATGCACGCGCCCTTCGCCATCCGCGTCACGGTGTCGCCGGCCGCGTCCTTCTTCACGACGCCCCGGCGCCGCCCCTCGGCGCGGAACTGCCACTGATCGGCCGTCAGGGTGAGGGCGGCGGCCGACACACGCGCCACGTCGTCGTCATCGGTGAAGTGGGCGCCGTAGGAGCAGCATCCCTGGACGAGCTCGGCCGCCGGGCCGGTGAGCACGCCCTGGCAGCCGCGGCCGAAGATGCACGTCCAGCGGCTCAGCAGGAAGGTGACGTCGAAGATCCAGGTCCGGTCCTCCTCGTCGTCGTCGAAGCTCACCCACTCGTGTGTGGACGCGGGCGCCTCAGCCACGGGCCCAGGCGACGCTCGCCAGCTCGCTCCAGAGCTCCCCGGCGGCCAGGAGCCCCTTCCAGAACTGGTCCATCACCATCCGCTCGTTGGGGGCATGGAACCGGTCGTCGGGGAGACCGATCCCGAGGTACAGCACCGGCGCGTCGAGCACCCGGCCGAGCGCCTCCTCGGGTCCGCTGCCCCCCTCCCTCGTCAACAGCGGTGCCGTACCCCACACCCGCTCGATGGCCCGGCACAGCGCGCCGACGGCCGGGTGATCGGCGGGGGTGAGCGCAGGAGCGACGGCGCCCTCGGGGACGATCTCGACCTCGATCCCCTCCGGGACCTGGGCGAGCAGCCAGGCACTGAATGCGTCGGCCACCTTGGCCGGGTGCTGGTCGGCGACCAGGCGGAACGTCACCTTGCAGTTGGCGGACGCCGGGACGATCGTCTTGATGCCTGCCCCGCCGTACCCGGTGGTGATCCCCACCACGTCGCAGGTGGGACGGGTCCAGGTGCGCTCCAGGGTGGAGCGGCCCTCTTCGCCGGCCAGGCGGCGCACGCCCGCCTTCGCCATCCAGTCCTCCACGCTGAACGGCAGCAGCGTCAGGGACGCCTCCTCGGCGGCGGTGAGGGGGCGGACGTCGTCGTAGAAGCCGGGGACGGCCACCCGCCCGGCCTCGTCGTGGAGGGCGGCCACCAGCCGGGCCACGAGATGGGCGGGGTTGGGCACCGAACCGCCGAAGACGCCGGAGTGCAGATCGATCGACCCGGTGCGGACGGTGACGTCGAAGGCCACGAGCCCGCGCATCCCCATGCACACCGACGGCACGTCCGGCGCCCACATGGTGGTGTCCGACACGACCACGGCGTCGCAGGCGAGCAGCGACCGCCGCTCAGTGAGGAGCTGTTCGAAGTGCGGGCTGCCGATCTCCTCCTCGCCCTCGACCAGGAAGCGCAGATTGACGGGGAGGTGCCCGTGTCGGCGCAACAGCCCACGGGCCGCCTCGATCTCGTAGAGCACCTGGCCCTTGTCGTCCACCGCTCCCCGGGCCCGGCACTCGCCGTCGACCAGCACCGGCTCGAACGGGGGGGACCGCCACTCGTCGAGGGGGTCGGCCGGCTGCACGTCATGGTGCCCGTAGACGACGACGGTGGGCGCGTCGGGGCCTGCGTGCAGCCAGTCGCCGTACACCGACGGAGCGCCCGGCGTCTCGAGCAGCTCGACGTGCTCGAACCCGGCCTGGCGGAGCAGCTCGGCAGTGAACTCGGCCGAGCGGCGGACGTCGTCGGACCGCTCGGGATGGGCGGAGATCGACGGGATCCGCAGCCACTCGAACAGGGTGGCCATGATGCGCTCGCGCTCTGCGGCCACGTAGTCCGTCAGGGCCAGATCGGGCGCCACCCGGCGAGGCTATCCGCGCCCCAGCGCCGTCCCGTGCAGCCACCGGGCACGGCCGCGGCACCTTCCGGCCGGTGACGGCGACCGGCGGTGGCGGCGCGAGAATCGTCCGTCATGGGCACCGAGATCGACGACCTGCGCGAGCGGCTCCAATCGGTGGCCGACGACCTCGCCGACCTCGCCCTCCAACGACTGCGGGCGGCCGTCGAGGGCGACGACCCCGCTCCCGCGGCGGAGGAACGCCGTCTCACGCGAGCCCGGCGGGCGGTGGACAAGGCGGTTGCCGTGCTCGCCGAGCTCGAGACCGGCTCGGACTGAGGGATCGGGCGCACCGCTGCCCGGCTGGGCCCGCTACGCCACCCGGTGGAGGGCGCCGGCGCGGAGCAGCTCCAGCGCAAGGGTGACGCCGAACATGAGCGCGCCCTGGGTCGCGCCCTCGGCGGTCACGAGGATGTCGCAGCCTGGGGCGTCGGGCGGCCGGCGCCGGCTGGACAGGGCCAGGAGCTCACCAGCCGGATTGATGATGTGCAGCCCCGTCGGGCCGTCGGCCCGAACGACCATGATCGCCGCGTCCCAGCTGTCGCGCACCACGCCGATGTTGGAGCGGGACATGGGCTCGCCGGCCGAGAAGGTGGCCGCTCGCCGGGACTCGTGGTCGACCAGTGCGATGCGGGTGCGCCCGCCGAGCGAGCCGCCGACGAGTGACAGGAGGACGGCGTCGTCCTCGCTGCGATGGATGTCCCAGCAGTGGTCCCGCCAGACGGCACTGGCGACCTCGGTGCGCCCCGTGGTCCACCGGAACCGGCCCCCCGCCGTGGACAACCGGTAGGTCGCCGAACGGCGCGACAGCTCCGGGCTGGTCACCGCCCGGCTCGAGGGCATGAGGCGTGGACGACGCCGGCGGGCAGCAGGGTCACCTGTTGGTCATCGACTCGGCGGGAGGAGCGCTTGAGAGCCGGTTCAACCGGTCGATCATCGAGCGCAGCCGCCCGAGGCTGATGTGGTCGAACTCGAGCACGATTCGGGGGAGGTCGACGTCGTCGTCGTCGGCCACCTCGGCGGGCAGCGGCTCGCTCGCCGCGATCGTGCCGTCAACGCAGATGTCGGCGAACTCCTCGGCCAGCTCCGCCAGCTCGGCCGGGGTGGGCGGGGCTTGGAGCCGGATCACCAGGCGATGGCCGACGACCCGGCGCGAGTGGTAATTGCGGTAGAAGCCGAGGACCTCGGCGGTGGCCTCGCAGGGGTCGTCGGTGATGCGGTAGAGGACCCGATCCTCGGGCGAGACCAACCCGCGGGCCAGCACCTCCTCGCGCATGAAGTGCTCGAACGCCGTCCAGTACGACCCGTTGGCGGCATCGAGGAGGACGACGGGAGCGGGATCGGCCTTTCCCGTCTGCATCAGCGTCAGCAGCTCGAGGGCCTCGTCGAGCGTGCCGTACCCGCCGGGGAGGACCACGAACCCGTCGGACTCCTTCAGCAGCATCAGCTTGCGGGTGAAGAAGTACTTCATCTCCACGAGCTTGGGGTCGCCGGCGATGAACTCGTTGGCGCCCTGCTCGAAGGGGAGGCGGATGTTGATGCCCATGGACCGGTCCCGACCCGCGCCCTCCATGCCGGCCGCCATGATCCCCGGGCCGGCGCCGGTGACGACCATCCACCCGGCGCCGGCGACGAGGGCCGCGGTGGCGCGGGCCTGGGCGTAGAGGGGGTCGTCAGGCAGCGTGCGGGCCGAGCCGAACATGGTCACCTTGCGCACCGACCGGTACGGCGCGAAGACGCGAAATGCCCCCCGCAGCTCCCGGAGCGCGGCGTTGGTGATCTTGAGGTCGAGACGCTCGACGTCGTCGCCGGCCAGCCCCACGCCACTCACGAGGATCTGGAACAACTGGTCGCGGTTCGCACCCGCACCGGCGGCGTCGAGCAGGTCGGTGATGCGGCGGTCGAGGTCCGCGTCGCCGGTGCGGTAGCGCGGGAGTCGTTCGGTCATGGGGAAGGATCGGTTCCCTAGGCCGGGACCGGCGTGTACAGCGTCGACCGTTGGGCCAGGGGGCGGCCCAGGGGCTCGACCACGGCCTGGAACGCGGGGCCGTCCATCGACTGCCCGTGGTGGGCGCCGGCGGCGCGGGAGATGTTCTCGTCCATGAGGGTGCCTCCGAGGTCGTTGGCGCCCGCCCGCAGCGCCTGGCGTGCCCCGGCCGCGCCCATCTTCACCCAGGAGACCTGGACGTTCGGGATCCAGCCGTCGTAGGCGATGCGGCCGACGGCGTGCATCAGCAGGGCTTCCCGGAACGTGGGGCCCTGGCGGCTCTTCTGCTGCAGGTAGATGGGCGCGGCCATGTGCACGAACGGAAGCGGCACGAACTCGGTGAAGCCGCCGGTCTCCTTCTGCAGCTCCCGCGTGCGGACGAGGTGCCGGGCCCAGTGCACCGGGTGCTCGACGGACCCGAACATGATCGTGACGTTGGAACGCAGCCCGACGCCGTGGGCCGTGCGGTGGGCGTCGAGCCACTCGGCGGTGCTCACCTTGTCGGGGCACAGGACGGCCCGCACCTCGTCGTCGAGGATCTCCGCCGCCGTGCCCGGCAGGGTGCGAAGCCCGGCGTCGACCAGCCGTCGGAGGTAGTGCTCGAGCGGCACACCCAGCCTCCTGGCTCCCTCGGTGACCTCCAGGGCGGTGAACGCGTGGATGTGGATGCTGGGCGAGGCGGCCCGCACCGCCTCGATCACGTGCAGGTAGTAGTCGCCGTCGAAGCTCGGGTGGATCCCTCCCTGGAGGCACACCTCCGTCGCGCCCCGCTCCTCGGCCTCGGCCACCCGACGGGTGATCTCGTCGAGCTCCAGGAGGTAGGGCGAGCCCCGCAGGTTCAGCGACAGCGGGCCCTTGGAGAAGGCGCAGAACCGGCACTTGAACGTGCAGACGTTCGTGTAGTTGATGTTGCGGTTGGCCACCCACGTCACGGTGTCGCCAACCGCCTGGCGCCGTAGCTCGTCGGCGACCTCAGCCACGGCGGCGACCTCGGCGCCGCGCGCCGTGAAGAGGGCGGTGAGCTCCTCCTCGCCCGGCTCCTGCCCGGCCATCACGCCCGCCAGCACCTCCGCCACCCGGCCGCCGGCAGGGGCGCCCGCGGCCACGCCGGGAGCTCCAACCACGACGGGCGGTTCGACATCGGCTCCGGCTCGCCACGCATCGTCGTCGCGCGCCAGGCCCTCGGCGTCGCTGCGGCGCAGGACGGCGGCACGCGTCGACGTCGACAGCCAGCGGTCCGGGGCGCGCGCGTACTCCGGGTACACGGTGAGGCGGGGAGCGAGCGTGAACCGGCGCGCCTCGGTGGCGGCCAGGAGCCGGTCGAGGGCGGGCCACGGGCGCTCGGGGTTCACGTGGTCCGGCGTGACCGGCGAGACGCCGCCCCAGTCGTCGATGCCGGCGTCGAGGAGGGCCCCGAAGTCGTCGGCCAGGTTCGGTGGAGCCTGGACGTGGACCTCCGGGGGGAGCAGGAGGCGGGCGGCGGCCACCGCCCACCGGTGCTCGTCCGGCGGGCAGGGAGGGGCGGCGTGCATGGCGGTGCCGGGCTTGGGCACGAAGTTCTGGACGATCACCTCCTGCACGTGCCCGTGCCGGCGGGCCGAGGCGGCGATGGCGGCGAGGGCGTCCAACCGGTCCTGGCGGCTCTCGCCGATGCCGCAGAGGATCCCCGTGGTGAACGGGATGGACAGCTCGCCGGCCGCCTCCAGTGTGGCCAGGCGGCGCTCGGGCGTCTTGTCGGGCGCGCCAGCGTGGCACCCCAGCCCGGGGTGCAGCGACTCGATCATCATTCCCTGGGAGGGGGCCACGTGGCGCAGCCGGGCCAGGTCGCCGGCGGACAGTGCGCCGGCATTGGCGTGGGGCAGCAGTCCCGTCTCGTCCCGCACGAGCGCGCACATGGCCACGAGGTAGTCGACCGTCGAGCTGTAGCCCCGATCGGCCAGCCAGGCGGCGGCGATGGGATACCGGTCCTCCGGCGCCTCGCCCAGCGTGAACAACGCCTCGTGGCACCCGGCTTCGGTCCCGGCCCCAGCCAGGGCCAGGACCTCCTCGGGAGCGAGGTAGGGCGCCTCGACGCGGGCCGGCGCAGTGGCGAACACGCAGTACCCGCACCGGTCCCGGCACAGGCGGGTGAGCGGGATGAAGACCTTCGGGGAGAAGGTCACCCGCCGGCCGTGGACGCCGTCCCGCACGGCCGACGCCGCCGCCAGCAGCTCGGGCAGGGGCGTGGCCAGCAGGTCGAGGCCCATCACCACAACCTAGGCCTCGGCAGGACCCGGCCTCGGACCCGTCCTAGGAGAGGACGCGCATGCGGAAGCCGGCCGTGCCCCACCATCCGAGCGCGCCCAGGAAGGCGGCGAGGCCGGCGTAGATCGCCACGAGGGGCATGTGCGGGTACTGGGGGGCGAGCGCGGCACGGAACGCCTCGCTCATGTAGACGAGCGGGTTGGCCAGCACCGCCCACTTGAGCCACGGGATGGGCGACAGCCGCGTCCACGGGTAGTAGGACGCGCCGAGAAACGTGATCGGTATCACGATGATGGAGAAGACGAGCGGGACCTGGCGGGGCTCGGCCCGCGTCCCGATGGTGAGCCCGAACGCCGCGCCCACCATCGCGGCCAGGGGGGTGACGGAGAGCAGGACGAACCAGCGGACGTGCAGGTGCACCGCGGTGGTGGGGATCAGGGCGGCCAGGGGGAATACAACGCCCGCGGCGAGGATGCCCTGGAGCGCTCCCGATGCCACCTTCTGCAGGGCTACCGCACTGACCGGCAGGGGAGCCATCACCCGGTCCTCGATCTCGCGGGTGTAGCCGAACTCCTGCACCAGCGGGAGGGCCACGGCCTGGATCCCCTGGAAGATGCACGCGATCGCCACCACCCCGGGAACGAGCAGGGTCGAGAAGTCGCTCTGGGCCCGGCCGGGTCCGCCGACGCCGAAGCCGATGCGGGGGAACACGTACGTGAAAACGAACACGAACAGAAGCGGCTGCATGACGGTGCGCAGCACGAACGCGCCGACGTTCTTGCGCAGCACGGCGAGATCGCGCAGCAGCAGGGCGCCGAACGCGACGGCGGTGGCCGACCGGGCCGGGCGCCACAGGGCGGGTGCGGCGGCGGCGGACGGACCGGCCGGTCCCATTACGTCGTCGACGTCGGAGCCCGTCACTCCCGGAGCTCCTTGCCGGTGAGCTTGATGAACACCGTCTCGAGGGTCGGCTCGGTGACCGACACGTCGCTCACGCGATGGCCACCCGTCTCCGCGTGGCCGAGGATGCGGGGCAGAACGCCACCGATGCCCTCGACGCTGACGTGGACCACCCCGTCCACCACCTGCACGGCGGTCGCGCCGTCGAATCCGTCGAATTGCCGGGCCAGCGCGCCGAGGTCGCCGTCGGCCGACACCTTGACCACGGTGTCGGCGCCCACCGAGCGCTTCAGGGAGGCGGGCGTGCCGAGGGCGAGCAGACGGCCGTGGTCCATGATGGCGACACGGTCCGACAGCCGGTCGGCCTCCTCCATGTAGTGCGTCGTGAGCAGGATCGTCTGGCCCTCGTCGTGGAGCTCGCCGAGGATCTCCCAGAGGGCGAGCCGGCTCTGGGGGTCGAGTCCCGCCGTCGGCTCGTCGAGGAACAGGACGCGCGGCCGGTGGAGGATCGACCGGGCGACCATGACCCGCTGGGCCAGGCCGCCGGACAGGGTGGACACGTCGGCGGCGGCCCTGTCGGCGAGGCGGAACCGCTCAAGCATCTCGCCGGCCGCCCGTCGGGCTTCCTTGGCGCCCATGCCGAAGTAGCGGCCGTGGAAGTAGAGGTTCTCCTCGACGGTGAGACTGCGGTCGAGGGTGTTCGACTGGGACACCACGCCGATGACCTGCTTGGCCCGGCTCGGATGGGCAACGACATCCACACCGGCGACCTCGGCTCGCCCGGCGGTGGGCACCACCCGAGTGGTGAGCATCCCGACGGTGGTCGTCTTCCCGGCACCGTTGGGCCCGAGCAGCCCGAAGATCTCGCCCTCGGCGACCTCCAGCTCGAGGTCGTCCACCGCCCGGAGCTCGCCCCCCGGCCGCACGAAGACCTTGGTCAGAGCGGACGCGCGGATCGAGATCGTCACGACGGACCGACGCTACCCCCCTCGGCGCCGCCCTCGGCGCCAGCCCTCGCGCCGGTCCGCCGGGCGCCTCTTGCTAGCGTCACGGTGTGTCCGGTGCCCAGAAGAACCGACAGCGCGCCGTCCAACGAGCGCGGGCGGAGCGGATCCGCGCCGCCCAGCAGCGGGCGGCCCAGCGGCGCCGGCGCCTCCTGGCCATCGGCGCCGTCGTCGGCGTGCTCGCCCTCGTGGCCATTCTCGTCCTCACGATGGGGGGTGACGACGACAAGACCGACGTGACGGCGGCCGATCAGTCGACCACCACCGCCACGAGCGCGGCACCGGCGCAGTCTGCGGCCGGCAAGCCCTGCGTGAAGGTGGCCGACCCGTTGCCGGCCGGCGCGCCCGAGGTCCCGGTGAAGGAGGGGCCGCCACCCGAGAAGCTGATCATGGAGGACCTCTCCGAGGGCACCGGCGCGGTCGTCCGGCCCGAGGAGACGGTGACGGTCAACTACATCGGGGTCGCGTGCAGTACCGGCAAGATCTTCGACTCCTCCTACGGGAGGGGCGAGCCCGCCACCTTCGCGCTCACCGAGGTCATCCCCGGGTGGACACAGGGGATCCCGGGGATGAAGATCGGCGGCAAGCGACTCCTCGGCATCCCGTCGGCCCTGGCCTACGGCCCGCAGGGCCAGGGCGCGGACATCGGCCCGGACGAGCCGCTGTGGTTCGTCGTTGAGGTGCTCGACTCGAAGCCCACCGGCGGCGCCACCGGCTGACCCCAGGCGGGCGGCCGCGCCCGACCGGCAGCGCGGCTGGGCCGGGAGCGGCGACCGGCTTACTCGGCGTTGAGCTCCGCCAGGCGCTTGTCGACGCGCTCGCGCTCGCGCAGCAGCGCCTCGCGCTCGGCCTGGCCGGGGTTCTCACCGGCGATGGCCTTGTCGACGAAGGCCACGATGGCGTCGATGGCCTGGCGGACGGGCAGGCCCTGCTCCGGTGTCATGTTCTCGCCCGAGCGGTCCGACTCGATGACGTCGGGATCGTGGGGGATGATGCCGGCCAGCGGCACGTTGTACTCGGCCGCCACCTTCTCGAAGAACTCGGCGTCCTCGGGCATGCGGGCCTTGTTGCCCACGCCGTAGACGAGGGGGATGCCGAGCTCGTGGGCCAGGGCGATCGTCCGCCCGGCGGTCAGGATCGACTTCCGGGACGGCTCCATGATCATGAGCAGCACGTCGGCGTAGGCGAGCGTTCCGCCCGAGCGGGACAGGTGCTCGAGGCCGGCTTCCATGTCGACGAGGGTGACGTCGGCCTCTTCCTCGATGGCTGCTCCCAGGAGGCTGCGCACGGCAGCGTGGCTGGAGCAGGTTCAGCCGGCACCCGCTTGGGTGATGGCCATGGCGTTGAGGAGGGTGACCTCCGACGGAGTCGGTACCCCGTAGTCCCGCAGGAGATCGGACGGCGAGATGGCGCCGTTGCCCGTGCCCACGACGAGGGAACGGGGCAGGACCGGGATGCGGTCGGCGGCTTCCGGACTCAACCCCAGGCTGAGGGCCAGGTTGGGGTTCGAGTCGGTGTCGACGGCCAGCACGCGTTGCCCCCGCCGTGCGTACACCTGGCACAACAGCGCCGACGTGGTGGTCTTGCCCACGCCGCCCTTGCCCACGATCCCGATCTTCATGACTGCTCCCTTCCGCGGCCGGACCCGCGTTCTCAAAAGTCTACCGGGGCGCGGCCGCTGGATCGACGAGCCATACCACCCGGTCGGCGCGGACCCGGGCCGCCGGGAGGTCCTCGCCGTCGGCCACCCGCTGCATGGCGTCGCGCTTCTCCTCGCCCGACACCGTGAACAGCGCCAGGCGGGCCCGGGCGATACCCGACAGCGTGAGGGTCATCCGCCGGTGTGGGTTGCGGCCGGTGGCGTCCTCGTTCATCACGACCAGGCGCCCGGGATCGGCGGTCAGGCCGCTCGACCCCGGGAACAGCGATGCAGTGTGGCCGTCGGCTCCGAGGCCGAGGTGGACGACGTCGAACCGGCCGAGCTCGCCGACGCGCAGCTGGTAGGGATCGGGGCCGTCGTCGCAGCGCATCGGGTGGACGGACTGGGCCCCTCCCACCTTCTCGAGCAGTGCCTGCCGGCCGAGCCGCTCGTTGGACTCCGGGTGGTCCGGCGGGACGCAGCGCTCGTCCCCCCAGTAGACGTCGACCAGCCACCAGTCGACCCGGTCGACGGCGTCGGCGGCCAGGCGCTCGTAGCACCGCCGGGCCGTCTCGCCGCCGGACAGCGCCAGCGAGAACTCGTCTCCCGGACGGTTGCGGAACGCATCGACGACGCATTCGGCGAACCCCCCGGGCACGTCGTCGACCACGAGGAGCTCACCGTTCACGGCCCGAAGCCTATGAGGCCACCGCTGGGGCGGGGGGTGTCCCGGATGCCGCCCCCTGACCTGCGGTTTCGTACCCTCTCGGCAGATCAGCCGGATTGGCGGGCGATGGCCACGGCCGCCTGGAGCGCCAGCCCGTGGACCCGGTCGCGGTCGGTACGCGTGAGGGCCTCGCCCAGGGCCCACGCCACCGGGTCCCCCGACAGCGCGACCCGGTCGCTGCGGCGGTGGGACGCGATGCTCGACGTGGCCCGCACCACCGCCGCTCCGCCGGCGTCCTCGACCTGCTCCGCCGCGAACGTCGCCACCTCGCCGCCGTGCTCGGCCACCAGGCGGATGGCGGATGCGGCCGCGGAGGCGCGGCGCACGGCGGCGGCGGGCAACCCGAGGCGGGACGCGGCCCACCCGCCGAGCAACAGGCTCGGCCAGGGCGGGCCTTCGACCTCGATCCGCCGGGCACCGGCGACGAACGGGCGGGCGTCGGGGACCTCGAACACGCCGGCCAGCGACTGGCGCCACGGGCGTAGGCGCTCCCAGCACAGGTCGTACACCACCCGGCGCCCGGCCAGCCGGGCCATGGCCGCCACCGCAGTATCGGCGTCGAACGTGTCGCCGTCGACCACCAGGGTCGTCGCGCCGCGGACGAGGGGATCGTGCGGATCCGGCACGCCGCTCACGAACCACACGGCAACGGGCAGGTCCGGCAGCGTGAGCGGCTCGACGAGCGACTGCAGATGCCGCGTCGGGCCGCCCCGTACCACGAGGCGCACGTCCTCCGACCACACCGGATGGCCCTCGAGGACGGATCCGTGCAGCACCACCTCGGCGTCGATCCCCGACGGCTCGGCGCCGGGCGAGGCCAGCACGACGATGGCGCGGCCGGGATGGCGCCGTCCCAGGCGGTGGACGGCCTCACAGGCGCTCTCGACCTCGGCCTCGTCGCCCGCCACCAGCACCAGGTTGGTGACGCTGGCTCGCGTCGCCGTGCGCTGCTCGCACCGCCGCAGGTCGGTGAGGGCGTCGAGGACCTGGCCGATGCGCACGTCCGCGCCTCGCCAGGTGCCGATCTCCCCGTGGGCTACGGGCTCCGCCACCGTCGCCCGTCCCGCTCGAGGAGGCGGTCGGCCTCCCTCGGTCCCCACGACCCGGCTGCGTACCGGGCCAGCGGGGTGGCGTCGTCCGACCACACGTCCTGGATCGGCTGGACCACGCGCCAGGCCTGGTCCACCTCGTCGGCCCGGATGAACAGGGTGGGGTCGCCCACCATGGCGTCGAGGAGCAGGCGCTCGTAGGCGTCGGGCGTCTCCTCGAGGAACGCGGCGCCGTACGAGAAGTCCATCGACACGCTGCGCACGCGGAACGCCTGGCCGGGCACCTTGGCCCCGAAGCGCAGGGTGATCCCCTCGTCGGGCTGGATGCGCAGGACGAGCGCGTTCGGTCCGAGGCCCCTCGTCTCCTTGGAACCGAACGGCAGGTGGGGGACGTCGCGGAACTCCATGGCGACCTCGGTGACGCGCTTGGGCAGCCGCTTGCCCGTGCGTACGTAGAAGGGCACGCCGGCCCATCGCCAATTGTCGATGCGCATCCGCATGGCCACGTAGGTCTCCGTGCGGCTCTCCGGGTCGACGCCGTCCTCCTCCCGGTAGCCCGGGACCTGGTCGCCCTCGACCCATCCGCCGTCGTACTGGCCCCGCACGACGTCGATCGACACGTCGTCGGGCGCCGGGATGTCGACGGCCCGCAGCGCTTTCACCTTCTCGTCGCGGATGCCCTTGGCGTCGATGGTGGCCGGCGGCTCCATCAGGGTGAGGGCCAGCACCTGCAGGACGTGGTTCTGGACGATGTCGCGCAGGGCGCCCGCCGTCTCGTAGAAGCCGCCGCGGTGGCCCACGCCGAGGGACTCGGCCACGGTGATCTGGACGTGGTCGACGTACCGCCGGTTCCAGATGGGCTCGAAGATGGCGTTGGCGAAGCGCAGGGCCAGGACGTTCTGGACCGTCTCCTTCCCGAGGTAGTGGTCGATCCGGTAGACCTGCTCCTCCCGGAACACGGCGTGGATGGCGTCGTCGAGGTGCAGGGCGCTGGCCAGGTCGCGCCCGTACGGCTTCTCGATGACCAGGCGGACGAAGGCGTCGTCGGCCGCCGGCTCGGCCAGCCTGTGGCGGCCCAGGGCGGCGGTGACGCCCTCGAACACCTCGGGCACCGTCGCCAGGTAGTGCACCCGATTTCCGGCGGTGCCGACCCGGTCGTCCAGTTCGCCGAGCACCTGGCCCAGGCGCCGGAAGGTGTCGTCGCCCGTGTAGCTGCCGGCCACGTAGCGGAAGTTGCCCACCAGGGCCTCCCACGCCGCGCTGGGCTTGGGAACCGCCTCGAGGACCCGCGCCCGGAACTCCTCGTCGCTCATCTCGGTGCGGGCCACGCCGACCACCGCGAACGCGGGGGAGAGCCGCCGGTCGGCCGCCAGCGCCTCCAGCGCCGGCATCAGCTTGCGCTGCGTGAGGTCACCCGACGCGCCGTAGACGACGAGGACGCACGGCGGCGCCCTGCGGTCGGCATCCAGACCGTCGAGGAGCGGGTTGCCTTCCGTCACCGCCGCTGCATCACGTCTCGGGATGCAGGTCGCCGATCTCGTTCTCGGTCGCCTCTTTCTGGTCCTCGGCCGCCATGGCCTCGGTGAAGAACGAGTGGCCGCCGAACTGGTTGCGGAGGGCGGCGACGATGCGCGCCGCGAAGCGCTCCTCGTCGCGTGACGCGAATCGGGCGAACAGCGAGGCGGTGATCACGGGGGCGGGCACCGAGCGGTTCACCGCCTCCTCCACCGTCCACCGGCCCTCTCCCGAGTCGGCGACGACCCCCTTGATGCCGGCGAACTGCTCCGGGTTGGCCAAGGCCAGCTCGGTCAGCTCGAGCAGCCAGGAGCGGACGACGGATCCCTGGTTCCACAGGCTCGCGATGCGGTGCAGGTCGAGGTGGAGCTCCGGGGCGGCGTCGAGGAGGGCGAAGCCTTCGGCGTAGGCCTGGAGCAGGCCGTATTCGATGCCGTTGTGGATCATCTTCACGTAGTGCCCGGCGCCCGACGGCCCGACGTGGGCGTACCCGTTCTCGGGGGCCAGGGCCAAGAAGACCGGCTCGAGCCGCCGCACCGCGTCGCGATCGCCGCCGACCATCAGGCAGTAGCCGTTCTTGAGGCCCCACACCCCGCCGGACACGCCGGCGTCGACGAAGGCGATGGCCTTCTCGGCCAGCTTGGCCGAGCGGACCTGGGCGTCGGTGAACCGCGAGTTGCCGCCGTCGACGATGGTGTCGCCGTCGTCCATCAGCTCCGAGACGGCGTCGATGGCCGAGCGGGTGATGTCGCCGGCCGGCACCATGAGCCACACGGCGCGGGGCGAGGGGAGCTTCTCGATCATCTCCTCGATGCTGGCCGCGCCGATGGCACCCTCGTCTGCCGCCTTGGCCACGAGCGTGAGGTCCCGGTCGTACGCCACCACCTCGTGGCCCGCGTCGACGAGGCGTCGGGTCATGTTGGCGCCCATGCGCCCGAGCCCCACCATGCCGATCCGCATTCAGCGCACCTCCTTCAGGTCGTCGACGGCAAAGCGCCTGACGCGGCGGCCACGCTCCTGCAACGAGGTGTGGTCGCCCAGGGCCTGCGCTGCTATCAGGGTGTTGAAGTCGTAGGGATGAGAGGGAACGGGCAGTGACGGCGCCGGCGTCCGGGGGACCAGCTGCACCGCCACCACCGTGTTCGGGCCGCCCTTGTGCAGCTGCCCCGTGGAGTGGAGGTAGCGAGGGCCGTAGCCGGCCGTGACGGCGACCCCGCCCAGGCCGTCGCGCACCGCTCTGCGGACGTTGTCGAGGGCGGCGCCGTGGCGGTAGGGCAAGTACGCGAGCACCGCCACGTAGTCGCCGGGTCGGACCTCGCTGCCGAGCCAGGTCGTGACGTCGGCCGGGTCCCCGCACTCCAGCTCCGGCACGGGCAGCGAGCGCAGGACCTTCTCGGTGTTGGCCTTGGCCACCGCCACGTCGGGCTCGTCGAACGGATCGACGCCGAGCGCATGCCCGGCCACGGCGACCGCCATCTCCCACTTGTAGAACTCGGCGCCGAGCTCGGCCGGGTCGTCGAGGTCGAGGACGACGACGTGGCGGTCGGCGCCGGTCTCCACGTCGGTGGTGGGCACGGGGACGCAGCCGCGACCGCGCTTTCCCGTCGACTCCGCCACGAGCTGCTCGACCCACAAGCCGAACTCGGCGTAGCGCTGGGGCACCACGACGGTGAGCTTGTCGCGACCCTCCCGTGCGGCGGCACCCGCGGCCATGCCCAACTCGACGGCCGCCTCGCCGTCGGTGGCCAGCGCCCGCTCGCACAGCTCGGCCACGTCGATCCCGCACAGGGCGGCGGGAACGAGCCCGAAGTACGACAGCACCGAATAGCGCCCGCCGATGTCGGCCGGGTTGACGAACACGCGGTTGAACCCGGCGTCGGCGGCCAGGTCGGCCAGCGGCGTGCCCGGGTCGGTGATGGCGGCGTAGCGGGCCCCGTCGGGCACCTGTTCCCAGAAGTGGGCGAGCAGCGAGATGACCTCGAGGGTGGTGCCGGATTTCGAGGAGACGACGAAGAAGGTGTCGTGGGGATCGACCGAGCGCACCGTCTCGGGCTCGGTGGTGTCCAGCACCACGAGCCGGTCCGACCCGACGGCGGCCCGGAGGACCTCCGGCCCGAGCGACGAGCCGCCCATCCCGATAAGCACCACCTTGGCCGCGTCGATGCCGGCCGCCCAGGACATGAGGTCCGGTGCCTCGCTGCGCATGCGCTCCGGTATCGACAGCCACCCCAGGCGATTCGGCGACACGTTCCCGTCCGGCCACAGCCGGGGGTCGCCGGCGCGGAGGCGGGACAGCAGCTCGGCCGCTCCCGTGCCCCTCGTGACCGTCACCGCCGATGCCCGGCGACGGTCGACCACGACGGCCTCATCCCTGCCCCGCAGCCATCGTGTTGGCCTTGTCCTGCAGGCGCTGGATGAGCTCGTCGTACGACTTGGCGAACGTGGCCACGCCCTCGCCCTCCAGCACGGTGGCCACGTCGTCCATGTCGACGCCCGCGGCGGCGACATCGGCGAGGACCCGGTCGGCGTCGCCGCCGCCGGCGTCGATGGTGCGGGCCAGCGTGCCGTGGTCGGCGAAGGCGTCGAGGGTGGCCTCCGGCATGGTGTTCACCGTGTCGGGGCCGATGAGACCGTCGACGTAGAGCAGATCGGGGTAGGCCGGGTTCTTGGTCGACGTGGATGCCCACAGCGGGCGCTGGGCACAGGCGCCCCTGGCCCGCAGGGCCTCCCAGCGGGGGCCGGAGAAGTGCCGGAGGAAGTGCTGGTAGGCGACCCTGGCCTGGGCCACTGCCGTCCGGCCCCGCAGGGCGAGGGCCTCGGGGGTGCCGATCTCGTCGAGCAGGCGGTCGACGAGGGTGTCGACGCGGCTCACGAAGAACGAGGCGACGCCGTGGATCCCGCTGAGATCGCCCTCCACCGCTTCGAGGCCGGACAGGTAGGCCTCCATCACCTCGTCGTAGCGGTCGAGGCCGAAGATGAGCGTGACGTTGATGTTGGCGCCCTCGCCCACCATGGTGCGGATGGCGGCGACACCCTCCTTGGTGGCGGGGATCTTCACGAGCAGGTTGGAGCGGCCGATGCGACCGTGGAGATAGCGGGCCGCCTTGGCCGTCGCCACACCGTCGTGGGCGATTGCGGGCGCGACCTCGAGGGACACGAATCCGTCGGTGCCCCCGCTGTCCCGGTGCACGGGGGTGAGGACGTCGAGGGCGTGGACCACGTCGTCGATCACGAGCTCCCAGTAGGCGTCCTCGACGGTGTGGGCGGCCACCAGGTCGGCGAACTTGGCGTCGTAGTCGGTGGTGGCCTCGAAGGCCTTGGCGAAGATCGTGGGATTGGAGGTGACGCCCCGCACGCCGGCGTCGACCAGCCCCTGGAGCCGGCCCGACGAGATCATGGGCCGGGTGAGGTTGTCGAGCCACGGGCTCTGGCCGTGGACCGCGTAGAGGTCGTGGAGCCGGCTGCGCCCGGGGGAGGAGCCGCCGGCCTCGCTCACTCCTCGTCCTCCAGGGCGGCGAGGAGGGCCTTGGCCCGCTCGGCCACGTTTTCCGGCGAGTACCCGAGCTTCTCGAGCACGACCTTGCCCGGTGCGGACGCCCCGAAGCGGTTGTCGATCGACACCGAGTCGTCGGCCCACCGGTCCCAGCCGAACGACGTCCCCGCCTCGACGGCGAGGGTCGGCACGTCGGACGGCAGCACCGACTCCTGGTAGTCGTCGTCCTGGGCCTCGAACAGCTCCCACGACGGCATCGAGACGACCCGGGCGACCACGCCGTCGCCGGCCAGCTGCTCCGCCGCCCCGAGGCAGACGTGGACCTCGCTGCCAGTGCCGATCAGGATCAGGTCGGGGTCGTCGCCGCCCGGCTCGAGCACGTAGGCGCCCCGTGCCAGATCCTCGGCCCGGTCGGCCGTGCCGGCCAGCACCGGCACGTCCTGGCGGGTGAGGAGCAGGGCCGTGGGGCCGTCGGCGTTGATGGCCACGCGCCATGCATGGGCCGTCTCGTTGGCATCGGCCGGACGGATGACCCGCAGCCGGGGGATGGCCCGGATGGCGGCGATGTGCTCGATGGGCTGGTGCGTCGGCCCGTCCTCGCCCAAGCCCACCGAGTCGTGCGTCCAGGAGTAGACGACCTTGGCCTCGCTGATCGCGGCCAGCCGCACGGCCGGGCGCATGTAGTCGCTGAAGATGAAGAACGTCCCGCCCACGGGGACCACGCCGCCGTGCAGCGCGGCGCCGTTCATCAGCGAGCCCATGGCGTGCTCGCGGATGCCGAAGTACAACAGGCGCCCACCCGGGTCGTCGGCCGACTGGACGCCGTTCTCCTTGAGGAAGGTGCCGGTGTTGTCGGTGAGGTCGGCGCCCCCCGCCAGCAGTCCCGGGACCTCGCTGGCGACAGCCTGGAGGCACTGGCCGCTCGCCTTGCGGGTGGCCAGTGCCTTGCCCGCCTCGAACGTGGGCAGCTGCGCCTCCCAGCCCGGAAGGCCCCGGCCGTCGAGGCAGGCCTCGTAGCGCTTGCGGTCGCCCGTCCACGCCTGGAGGCGCTGCTCCCACTCCTGGCGCATGGCCTGGCCGCGGGGAATGCACTCGCGGTACATGGCGAGCACGTCGTCGGGGACCCAGAACGTCTCGTCGGGCGGGATCCCGAGGATCTCCTTGGTGACCCTGATCTCCTCGTCGCCGAGCGGGTTCCCGTGGGCGGCGGCGGTGTCGGTGAACTTGGGCGACGGATACCCGATGTGGCTGCGCAGCACGATCATCGACGGCTGGTCCTCGACGGCCATGGCCCGCCGCAGGGCCGCCTCGAGCGCCTCGGTGTCGTTCGCCACCTCGCCGATGTCGTCCACGTGCCAGCCGTAGGCGTCGAAGCGCTTGGGGACGTTGTCGCTGTACGACAGCTCGGTGGGGCCGTCGATGGTGATGTGGTTGTCGTCGTAGACGTAGATGAGCCGGCCCAGACCGAGGTGGCCGGCGAGGGAGCCGGCCTCGTGGCTGACGCCCTCCTCCAGGTCGCCGTCGCTGCAGAAGACGAAGGTGTGGTGGTCGCACACCTCGGGAGAGAACCGCGCCCGGAGGAACCGCTCGGCCACGCCCATGCCGACGGCGTTGGCAAAGCCCTGGCCGAGCGGACCGGTGGTGACCTCGACGCCCTTGGTGTGGTGCACCTCCGGGTGGCCCGGCGTCTTGCTGTCCCACTGACGGAAGTTCTTGAGGTCGTCGAGGGTGACCTCGTACCCGGTGAGGTGGAGCATCGAGTACAGCAGGATCGACGCGTGCCCCACGGACAGGACGAACCGGTCGCGGTCGGGCCAGTCGGGCTCGCTGGGGTCGTGGCGCATCACCCGCGTCCACAACACGTGGGCCAGCGGAGCCAGCGCCATGGCTGTGCCCGGGTGACCCGAGTTCGCCGCCTGTGGCGCGTCCATGGCCAGGCCGCGGATGACGTTGATGCCGACCTGCTCCAGATCCGTCTCGCTCATGCGCCCACCCTACTGAGCGGGTCGGGACGGGGGTAGCTGGGCGATTGCGCGACCGCGACGGCGGTGCTACGCGTCCCGGAACAAAGCGATGGAGGCGGTGAAGCTGTGAAGGAAGTTGCGGCCCCCGACGGGGCCGAACTCGCCTGCGGCGAAGAAGCCCGCCGCCGGGGCGCCGACCCGCTCGGCCAGGACCTGGGCGTCGTGGTCCGGGGCACCGAAGAGGTGTACCCCGCGGCCGTTGCACGTGAACACGAGGGCGCCGTCGGCGCTGCGCCCGGACAACAGGTGGCGCAGGTCCTCGTCGGCGGTGGCCGCGTCGCGCACGTGGAACTGCACGGTCGCCCCGAGGGGGACGAACTCGTCGACCACGATGGCGCCGTCGGCCTGGTCGGCGCCGAGCACGTTGCGCACGAGGAAGTCGCCCCGCTCGTAGTCGAGCTTGTGCTCGTCGATGACCTGTCCGAGGTGCAGACCCTGGTCGATGAGGTCGATGTCGGCCTCGGACATGGCGTCGGCGCTCATCTGCACGAGGCGCTCGAGGGCGGGGGCTCCGGCCAGCTCGTAGACGTGATTCCGCTCGGCCCGGGTGACGATGTAGGGCCGCCCGATGGGTCGGCACCCCTGGGAGACGACGGTCTCCACTTCGACGCCGGGGCCGACGAGGACGCCGACGGCGCCCGAGGTGTGCACCTTGGCGTCGAGCACCAGCCGGTTCCCACCGGGGCCGGCGGCGGCCGAGGCGTTGCCCCCCACGACGCGGAGATCCGGGTGGCTGTCGGCCAGCATCGCATGGAGCGCGTCGACCGGGAAGGAGAATGGGTCGGCCACGAGCAGGAGGGTGCTCGCCTCGAAGGGCACCTCGGGCGGCCAGCCCTCGACCACCATGCCGTCGATGCCGCGCGCCGCCGTGAGGCGCACCGGGGCGGTGCGGCCGAATCGCCCGGCCCACAGGCTCACCGCCGGCTCCCGCTCCACCTCACGGTCCGTGCCGACCACCGACACGGCCGCGCACCCCATGAGCGAGCCGGGTCGGAGGATCTCGGCGAGCGCGGTGGCGGCGTCCTCGAGCGCGCCGGAGTGGGGCGGGGTGACGAAGAGCACGGCCACGTCCGGGGCCGGGCCGAGGTTCTCCAGCACCTGTCCGGCCACCTCGGCCACCGCCGTCGCCGGTACGGGGTGTTCCGAGAGGGCGGCGGTGAAGGGCACGGCAGCGCCGTCAGGCGGCGGGAGCGGCGATGAGAGTGAGGGGGACGACGACCACCGGCCCCTGCCCGACGCGGCAGTGTGCCTCGATCGTGCCCAGCGCCTCGTAGGTGAGCTCGCCGCGCACGAGCCGGTACGTGAACTTGCCCGGCTCGACGGAGAACGGCGAGGCGTTCCGGGCGACCTCGTCGCCCGCTTCGTCGCGGAACACGACCTCGAGCACGCCGTTGCCCGGCTCGTCCGGCCGGCAGCGGATGAGGACGATGAGGTGCGGGGCGACGGTGACGGGTGGCGCGCCGGGTGCGGCCATCGAGAACATCACGCCCGTGAGATCGATGCGCGTGGGCCCGCCGGGTCCGGCCTGGCGAAGATTCAGGTTCTCGCAGAAGAGGGCTGAGACGATGTCCACGTCGTCAACCTACCGGCTCCTGCCGGGCGGACGAGGCCCGCGCGAGCACACGTCCGGCGTACGCTTCGGGTCGTCGGCGTTGAGATGCACAGCGCCACCCGGGCGCGTCCGCCGCCCTCCTCCCGGGAGACCACGACATTCGAGCAGGTGAGGAGCGGTTGACCGGACACGAAGCGGAGGCCCACGCAACGGAGTCGCTCTCCGAGGTGCCGACCACGCGCCAGGCGATCCTGCACGAGGGCCGGCGCCTGTTCGCGCAGCACGGCTACGCGGGGACGTCGCTCAACGACATCGCGGCCGCCGTCGGGATCCGCCGGCCGAGCCTGCTCCACCACTTCCCGTCGAAGGAGTCGCTGTACCGCCAGGTGTTCGAGTTCGCGCTCGGCGACTGGTTCACCCGGGTGAACGAGGCGATCGAGCGTCCCACCGACGGCTGGGCGCAGGTCGACCACGTCCTCACGGCCGGATTCCGGTTCTTCGCCGAGAACCCCGACTTCGTCCGGATGGTGCGTCGAGAGGCGCTGGACGGCGGGGACCACCTGGGCCTCGATCTCGGCGAGGCCCTGAAGCCGTTGTTCCTCCGGGCCTGCGGCTTCTTCGAGAAGGAGATGGACGCCGGCCACTTCCGGCGCCACGACCCCGAGCAGCTCCTCCTGACGGGGTACGGGGCGCTGCTCAGCTACTTCGGCGACCTCCCCTTCCTGGAGTCGCTCCTGAACCGCGACCCCCTCGCCCAAGAGGCGATGGAGCGCCGCCTGGAGCACATCCGGGTCTTCTTCCGGGCCGCCCTGGAACCGACGCCGGGCGATTCGTAGTCCCCACCCCGGCGGAGGCCCGGTGGGACTAGGCGTGCGCCGACCGCTCCGCCTGGCGGCGGCCGCTGTCGTCGAGGAGGGCGAGGATCTCCCCCTCCTCTGGTGCCGAACCCGGACCGTACTTGAGGGCCAGCGTGCCCCTGGTGTGGCACGACGGGCAGCGCACGGCTGCCACGGCAACCATGTCGGCAGGATCCGACGCGCCTTCGGTCCGGCAGATGCGCTCGACGTTGACGTCGCCGGGTCGGCTGACCGTGCGGCAGCTGAAGCACTGGACCCCGCCGTCGCACGCGGCCAGCTGGCCGGTGTAGCCGGCGCCCTCGAGCGTGCGGATCGCCTCGAGGAGGGTGATCCCGTCCGGAGCGTGGTCGGCGGCGCTGGTCACACCCTGTCTCTACCCCTGCGGCGGAACGGTGACACGGCGGAGGGGGGACCACGCCGGGGCCTGCCACCTGCTCCCGGATCGCGGCCCGTACGATCTCCCGGTCGTGCGCCGCTGGCTGTTCCCGCTGATCCTCGCCCTGGTGTGCGCGGCGTCTGTCGCGATCGCCGTGCGGGCGCCGGGCTCGCAGGGCGCAGGCGACGCCGGCGCGGGCGTCCGTGCCCCGGTGCTGTCGGCCCGGCGGATACCCGCCTTCCTGGCCCGGGCCATCGCCGACACCCGTCTGCGGGCGCAGCTCGACGCCGCCCTGGCCGAGCCCGGGCTCGGTGCCGCCCGCGACCGTTCCTGCCTCGTCGTCCGCCAGGGCACCCGCCCGGTGCTCCAGCGCCGGGCCGAGGATCAGCTGATCCCTGCGTCCAATCTGAAGATCCTCACCGCGTCGGCCGTCCTCGCCCGCATGGGGCCCGACGAGCACCTGGTCACCGAGGTCCGTGCCGGTGGGCCGGCATCCGGCGGCGTCATCGAGGGTCCGCTGTGGCTGGTGGGCGGCGGCGATCCGCTGCTCGCCACGTCCGACTACGCCGCCTCGTTCGAGAACCAGCCGCAGATCCACACCTCGCTCGAGGCGCTGGCCGACGCGGTGGTCGCCACCGGCGTCAAGGCGGTGCGCGGCGGGGTGGTGGGCGACGAGAGCCGCTACGACACCCAGCGCTACATCCCCACGTGGAAGCCGGGATACATCACCGACTTCGAGTCCGGGCCGGCCAGCGCGCTGGTGGTCAACGACGGATTCGTGCAGTACACCCCTCGCCACGTCGCCGCCCCCGAGCCCGACGCCCACGCAGCCGGCGTCCTCGCCGCCCTGCTCTCGGCCAGGGGGGTGACGATCGGCGGGGAGGCGGTGGAAGGCCGGGCCCCGGCCGGCACGACCGTCGTCGCCAGGGCGGAGTCGCCTCCGATGGGCGAGGTGCTCACCGAGATGCTCCGCGAGAGCGACAACCTGACCGCCGAGCTGCTGGTGAAGGAGCTGGGCCACCGGTTCGGCGGTGCCGGGACCACGTCGGCCGGCATCGGCGTCGTCCGTGACACACTCGCCCAGGCCGGCCTTCCGGTGGGGCAGTTCGCCAGCGTCGACGGTTCCGGGCTCGACCGGTCCGACCGGGCCAGCTGCGCGCTGCTCATGGCCGCCCTCGATCGCTCCGGGCCCGGCGGCGCGGTGGCCGCCGGCTTTCCGGTGGCGGGGCGGGACGGAACCCTGGCCAAGCGCTTCGTCGGCAACCCGGCAGCCGGGCGCCTCCGGGCGAAGACCGGGTCGCTCGACGGGGTGGTGGGACTGACCGGCTTCGTGGACCCCCTGGCCGGCGGCGATCCGCTCGCGTTCTCGCTGCTCGTGAACGACCTGCCCCGCGACGCGCTGGGACGGGCGCTGCAGGAGCAGGTGGGAGCAATCCTGGCCCGCTACCCCGAATCACCGGCACCCGAGGCGCTGGCTCCGTGACCGCGCCTGGCGCCGGCGGGGAAGGGGCGACGCGTGAGCCGGTGGCCGTGCCGATGCCGATGTTCCCGCTCGGCTCGGTGCTCTTCCCCCACATCCTGCTCCCGCTGCACGTGTTCGAGCCCCGTTATCAGGCCCTCGTCACCGACTGTCTCCGGCAGGGACAGGAGTTCGGCGTCGTGCTGATCGAACGGGGCACGGAGGTCGGTGGCGGTGACGTCCGATTCGACGTGGGCACGGTGGCCCACATCCGTGAGGCCGCTCCCGTCGGCGACGGGCGGTGGGCCATCCTCGGCGTCGGCACCCGCCGGCTGCGGGTCGTCGCCTGGCTGCCCGACGATCCCTACCCGCTGGCGCTCGTGGCAGAGCTCGGCGAGGTGCGGCTCCCGTCGGCCGGCCGGGGCGCCCTGGACGCGGCGGAGACCGCCGTCCGCCGGGCGCTGGCCCTCGCCGGCGAGCTCGACGAGGCGCCCGTACCCTCGACCTTCGCGCTGGTCGATGACGCCGACGTGGCCGTCTGGCAGCTGGCCGCCTCGGCCCCTCTCGGCCCGGTCGACCAGCAGCGTCTCCTCGAGATCGACGATCCCGTCGCCCGGCTCGAGCTGCTCTCCACCCTCGCCGCCGAGGCCTCGACCGTCCTCTCCTACCGCCTGGCCGGCGCATAGCGGACGAACGGCACCCCTGCGCGCCGCACGCGGGGAAGGCCGCTACCCTCGACACGCGCCGGCAGCGCGGGCAGGAGCGGTGAGGTGCCAGCCGGGAAGGGGTGCCGCCTGCGATGTACATCTCACTTCGGCGCCGGCCCTCCGGGAACGGCCCCGTCGACTCGCCGCCGGACGGGCTCGTGCCCTCGGTGGGCGGCAACGTCGTCGCCCTCGGACTCACCAGCCTGTTCACCGACATCTCGTCGGAGATGGTCACCGCCGTGCTGCCGCTGTATCTCACCTTCGAGCTGCGGCTCAGCGCCACGCAGTTCGGCGTCATCGACGGACTGACCCAGGCCGTGACCGCACTGACCCTTCTCGCCGGTGCGGTGGTCGCGGACCGCTCACGCCGGTACAAGGAGGTCGCCTTCGCCGGCTACGCCGTCTCGGCCGGCTGCAAGGTCGGCCTGCTGGCCGTGCGGTCGTCGTGGATGCCCCTCACCGGCATGCTGTTCCTCGATCGGACCGCCAAGGGCCTCCGGACGCCGCCCCGCGACTCGCTGATCTCGCTGAGCGCCCCGCCGGGCCGCCTCGGCAGCGCCTTCGGGGTCCATCGCGCCCTCGACACGACGGGGGCCGTGCTCGGGCCGTTCGTCGCCTTCCTCCTGCTGTTCGCCGCGCCGGGGGCGTACTCCTCGGTGTTCCTGATCAGCTTCTGCGTCGCCCTGGTCGGCGTCGGCATCCTGGCCGTCTTCGTCGACAAGATCCGCGACGCCGGACCCGTCCACGACCGCGTGCTGTTCGGGGCCGTCGCCGAGCTGGTGCGGATGCCGGCGCTGCGCCGGCTGCTGGCCGCCGCCGCCCTCCTGAACGTCCTCACCATCAGCGACGCCTTCGTCTACCTCACGCTCCAGCATCGCTCCTCGTTCCAGTCCAGGTTCTTCCCCCTGCTCTTCGTGGGCACGGCCGTGGCCTACCTGGCCCTCGCCGTCCCCTTCGGCCGGCTGGCGGACGGGATCGGGCCGCGCCGGGTGGTCGCCGGGGGCTACGTCCTCCTCCTCTGCGCGTACGGGTCACTGCTCCTGCACGATCCGGGGCCGCTGGCCATCCTGGCCGTGCTCGCTCTGCTCGGCGGGTACTACGCGGCGACCGACGGGGTGCTCATGGCGCTGGCCAGCACCGTGGTCGGCGTGGATCGCCGCGCCACCGGGCTGGCACTGGTGGCCACCGTCGTGGCCGGGTCACGACTCGTGTCGTCGACCGGGTTCGGCTTCCTCTGGAGCCGCATGGGCCCTCGGGCGACCGTGGTCACCTTTCTCGTCGCCTTGACGGTCGCCCTGCCCGTGGCCGTTCGGCTCTTCGCCGCCAGCGCCCGGAGCAGGTCGTGAGCCCGGGGGCCGGCGGCCCCTCCCCGAAGCCGGGACCCCACGGCTCGGCCGGGGTCCCGCGGGCGACGTTGCGTCGCCGCTCCGTCCTCGCCTTCGTCGGGCTCTGCGTCGTCTGCGTCGCCGTCATCACGGTCACGGTCGTGCGCGCCGTCCACGACCGTGGCCCCCGGTCGGGCACCGGCGTGGCGCAGGACGAGGCGACGCAGATCTCGTCGGGGCTGCTGTTCCGCGACACCACCCTGCAACGCTCCTTCGGGCGACTCGCCCTGGCCGGCGCGTCGCCCGGCGCGACCCGCCGCATCACGCCGCTCACGTGCTCGCGCGCGTCGTTCGCCGGCGGCCGTGGGGTGTGCCTCACCGTGAAGCGGAACATCATCTCGAACTACTCGGCCCTCGTCTTCAACGAGCGGTTCGACGTCGAGCGCACCATCCAGCTCGCCGGCATACCCAGCAGGACCCGCGTCTCCCCGAGCGGCGATACGGCGGCCATCACGGTCTTCGTCCTCGGGCACTCCTACGCCGACCACAAGTTCTCGACCCGGACGTCGTTCGTCGATCTGCGGTCCGGCGACGTCGTGGAGGACATGGAGCAGTTCACCGTCACGAAGGACGGAAGCCGTGTCTACTCCCTCGACTTCAACTTCTGGGGCGTCACGTTCGCGAACGACAACCGGTTCTTCGCCACCCTCGGGACCGCCGGCAGGACCTACCTGGTCGAGGGTGACCTGGCCGCCCGAAGGGTCGAGATCGTCCGGGACGACATGGAGTGCCCCTCGCTGTCGCCTGACGGGAGCCGGATCGCTTTCAAGAAGCCGGTGCACTCCGGACTCGGCCCGGTGCGGTGGCGCCTGGCGGTGCTCGACCTCGCGTCGGGAGACGAGCACGAGCTGGCCGAGACGCGCAACGTCGACGACCAGGTCGTGTGGCTCGACGACGAGCGAATCCTCTACGCCCTGACCAGCGACGGCGAGGCGACCCCGAGCACCGACGACGGCCAGGCCTCGATCGCCACGGATCTGTGGGTGACGCCCGCCGCCGGGTCCGGCCGGCCGGAGGTCTACGTCCACGGCGCCTCGTCGCCGGCCGTGGTCGCCGCCTCGCCCTGATCCTGACGACCTCACGGCCGGGCCCGCGCCGGGTTGCAAGAACTTTGGGTGGGGGATAAGCACTCTGTCGATGGCCACGACCACTGAGCCGCGCCGTGCCGCCGACAAGGGCATCCCCACCCTGGCCACCGAGCTCTGGCAGCTGGTCGTCGCCTACCTCAAGCAGGAGACGCTCGACCCCCTCAAGGGCCTGCTCCGCTTCCTCGGGTTCGGCATCCTCGGGTCGGCGCTGCTCAGCCTCGGCCTGCTGCTGTGGCTCCTGGCCCTCCTGCGGGCCCTGCAGACCGAGACGGGCGCCCACTTCACCGGCAACCTGTCGTGGCTGCCGTATCTGATGAGCCTCGCCGCCGGAGGTGTGGTCGCCGGGCTGGCGGTGCGGGCGATCGGCAGCCACAAGCGCAAGGCCCGGCGCAAGGGATCGGTCGCCTGATGGCCCACGACGTCGACGGGCCGGTCACGCGCGCCACCATCGAGTCGAAGTTGCGGGAGATTCGCGGCGAGGTCGACAGCACGGCTCAGTCGGCCCGTCCCTACGCCATCATCGCCGGGGTGGTTGTGGCCGTGGCGGTCGTCGGCATGGCGTACATGCTCGGCCGGCGCAAGGGAAAGAAGAAGACCACGCTCGTCGAGATCCGGCGGGTCTGAGCCCGGTGCGGCGCCTGTTGCTCGCCCGGGCGTTGCGGCGCGGCCTCTTCGGGGGCAGCCGCTTCTGGACCGTGGTCGGTACGCTGGGCGTGGCCATGAAGCTGCTGCGCAAGATCACCAGGGACGAGCCCGAGGTGGCGTTCTGCGAGGAGCTCCGGCCCGGCCAGACGCTCCTTATCAGCAACGACCGCCAGGCCACGGTGGTGCAGCGGCGGCGGTGAAGGTCCTGCTGCGCAACCCCCGGCGCGAGCTCGACGTCCCCGGTCCCGTGGCCGTGCACACACTGCTCGAGCGGCTCAGCATCAACCGGGAGTCGGTCCTCGTCATCCGCTGCGACACCCTCGTCACCGGCGACGCCGTCCTGGAGGACGCCGACGTGGTGGAGATCCGGCCGGTGATCTCCGGGGGCGCCGGATGAAGTGCCGCCGGTGCAAGGCGCCGGCGGTGATGGAGCTGCGGCGCCACAACGCCGCCTTCTGCGGGGGCTGCTTTCTCCACCACTGCCGGGAGCAGGTCCGCCGAGCGGTGGACGACCATCACATGATCGAGCCCGGCGAGCGCGTCCTCGTGGCGGTGTCGGGTGGCAAGGACTCCCTCGCGCTCTGGGACATCCTGGTCGAGCTCGGCCACGACGTCGACGGCCTGTACCTGGGGCTGGGCATAGGCGACTACAGCTCGTCGTCCGGCGACCACGCGCGCGCCTTCGCTGCCCGAATCGGCGGCCGTCTCGTGGAGGTCGACCTGCCCGCCGACCTCGGCTTCGACATCCCGAACGGGGCGCGGGCGGCCAAGCGGGTGCCGTGCTCGGCATGCGGGCTGTCGAAGCGGCACCTCTTCAACCAGGCCGCCGTCGACGGCGGCTACGACGTGGTCGCCACCGGGCACAACCTCGACGACGAGGCCGCGGTCCTGTTCGGCAACGTCCTGCGGTGGAACACGGAGTACCTGGGCCGACAGCTCCCGGTCCTTCCCGCCGGCCGGGGGTTCGTCCGCAAGGTCAAGCCCCTGGTGCGGCTGGGCGAGCGGGAGATGGCCGCCTACTGCGTGCTGCGGGGCATCGACTACATCGTGGAGGAGTGCCCGATGGCCGAGGGAAACCGTCACCTCGCGTACAAGGACGCGCTCAACACCATCGAGCAGCAGTCGCCCGGAGCCAAGGCCGCCTTCTACTTCGAGTTCCTCGACAAGGCCTCCCACCTGTTCACGCCGGCGGCCGAGGCGAGCCAACAGGACCTGCACACGTGCGCGTCGTGTGGAGCGGCCACGCCGGGCCAGGTCTGCGCCTTCTGCAAGCTGCGGGCGCGCGCCACCGCCGGCTCCCGGTCGTGAGGGGGCCGCTGGCGGCGGGGGAGCGCGCCCTCCTCGTGGATAGGAAGAACCGCCGGTACCTCGTCACCCTGGCACCCGGCGCCCAGTTCCACACCCACACCGGTTTCGTCCCCCACGAGGACCTCATCGGCCAGCCGGAGGGCGTCGTCGTCCGCTCGACCACCGGAGCGTGGTACCAGGCGGTGCGCCCGACCCTGGCCGACTTCGTGCTCAAGATGCCCCGCGGCGCCCAGGTCATCTATCCCAAGGACCTCGGGCCGATCCTGCTGCTGGCCGACATCTTTCCGGGCGCGCGGGTCCTGGAGTCGGGTCTGGGCTCGGGGGCCCTGTCGATGACGCTCCTGCGCGCCGGCGCCGTCGTCACGGGCTACGAGCTTCGCGCTGACTTCGCGGCCAAGGCCTTGGCCAACGTGGGGTCGTTCCTCGGCGCCGAGGCGCTGAGCCGTTACCAGGTCGAGGAGCGCGACGTCTACGAGGGCATCGACGGCGGCGGCTACGACCGGGTGGTCCTCGACCTGCCCGAGCCGTGGCGGGTGGTCAAGCACGCAGAGGCGGCTCTGTCGCCGGGCGGCATCCTGGTCGCCTACACGCCGAGCATCCTCCAGGCCTCGCAGGTGCGCGAGGCGCTGGACGTGAGCGGATTCGCCTTCGCCGAGACGCAGGAGGTCCTCGTGCGCACGTGGCACGTGGAGGGCCAGTCCGTGCGCCCCGACCACCGGATGGTCGCTCACACCGCGTTCCTCACGTCGGCCCGGCTGGTGGGAACTCGGTAGCCTCGCCGCCACCGTGAACCTGCTCGACCTCGTCATCGTCGTGGCGGCGGCGGCAGCAGCGGCCGGGGGATGGCGGCTCGGCTTCCTCGCCAGAGTCGTGTCGTGGGTGGGCCTGGCGCTCGGCCTCGTGCTCGCCGCCCGGTTCCTCCCCGCCATCGTGCGGACGTTCGAGGGGCCGGATCCCACCAGCAAGCTCATGATCGCCGGCGTCGTCCTCCTCGGCGGCGCCTTCATCGGGCAGGGCGCCGGGTTGCTGGTCGGGTCCTCCCTGCGCCGGTTCGTGCCCCTCGGACCCGTCCGCATCGCCGACAGCGCCGTCGGGGCGCTGGTCGGCAGTCTCGGCATCCTCGTGACGGTCTGGCTGCTGCTGCCGGCCATCGCCGACGTGCCCGGGTCGGTGGCGCGTGAGGCGCGCAGCTCGGCCATCGCCCGGTTCGTGGACCACCGGTTGCCGGCGCCTCCCGACACGCTCAAGGCCCTTCGCCGCGTGGTGGGCGAGACCAACTTCCCGAAGGTCTTCGAGGC
>DATAIT010000129.1 GCA_036262515.1 Acidimicrobiales bacterium
CTTGGAGCCCTGCTTGGTGACCTTGGAGCGGACCACCTTGAGGTCCGACTCGTGGTGGCGGGGGGTCAGGCCGGCCCACGAGCACAGGGCCCGGGCGCTCGCAAAGCGCGAGACGTCGCCGATCTCGGCCACGAAGATGGCGGCGATGGTCTTGCCCACCCCCTCGATGGCTTGGATGGCCCAATAGCCGGGGTCGTCTTTGAGCCAGGAGAAGATCTCCCGTTCCAGCATGGCCACCTCGGCGTCGAGAGCCCCCACCAAGTCCCGCAGCGACTCCACCCGCACGGTGTAGCCATGGGGCAGGACCAACTCGTCCAGGTAGGCCGAGCCGGCCGGTCCCCACAGCTCGTCGACTGGTGGGTGCAGCCCGAACTTTGCCAGCACCGCCTTCACCTGGGACTTGAGCCCGGTGCGCAGCGCCACCAGCTTGGCCCGGTAGCGCACCAGCTCCCGCAGCTCGCGCACCGCCGGCGGGGCGATCCAGGCCTCGGGCAGCTCGCCCAGGCGCAGGCGGGCGGCCAGGTGCTGGCAGTCCTTGTAGTCGTTCTTCACCCGCCGGTTCTCCCAGTGCAGCCCCGAGGGGTGCACCAGGTGGACGTTGGCTCCTTCCTCCTGCAAGACGTCCACCGCCCAGTACCAGCCGTAGGTGGCCTCGATTGCCACCTCGGGGTCGGGACCGGCCTCGGCCATCACGGCGGCCAGGGAGGCGGGGTCGTTGACGATGCGCACCAGGCCGAGCTCTTCGCCCGCTTCGTTCTGTCGCAGGATCAGCGATCGGCGTCGGTGCAAGTCGATGGCGACGTACTGTCGTTCCACGGGTCCTCTCCTTCGGGAACGGGTTGGTTTGGTCGCCTCGAGTCTTGCGCTCGACCGCTTACCGGCGGGAGAGGACCCCGTCTTCGTGGTCGTTCTGCGAGCAGCCACCGCGTGCTCCATTGGCCGGCTGGGGCCGGGCCCGTCGCCCGACTCGTCCAGCAAGAGCGAGGCATCGCTCTGTCATGCCATCACGTCGGCGCTAGGGGGTGATGGCACGGCCTCGTACTAGCGGGCGCGCTTCGAGGAGGGCGAGGGCGCCCGCCCGCTGCGGGGCCGAGTAGCGGCGCGTCGGAGATTCCACTGAGCGACGTGAGGCGCTGCCTATCGGTCGCCGAGTGCCGTGACGAGGACCGGGCCGAACGGGTCATCCCGGAACGATTCAACGAGCGTCTGCTCGGTGCGCGGATTGATCCAATCTGGGTCGCCGCCGGCTTCGAGAAGTAGCCGAAGGATCCGCTGCAGGTCTATCCCAAGCTCGGGCAACAACGGCTCGTCCACCACTTGGCGTGCATCCAGCGCGGCGCGGGCGAGGGCAGGGTTGCCAAAGGAATCCCGGGCGTCGACATCAGCTCCGAGGAGGACGACGCGTTCGAGCACGCCGAACGCGTTCATGAACTGTTCGGACGTGTTCATGATCTCGATGCTTGGCGGCTGACCAGAGAGCGCCCGATTCCGACCGAACCTCGTCGAGAACACGGCTGCACGGATTTGCGTCATGAAGCACCGGGACGTTCCACTTGTTGACCTGGGATTGATCCATGTAGTTGACGTCTGCTCCTCGATCCAAGAGAGCATTGGCAATTTCGAACTGCCAGACTTCAGGGCCACCTGGAGCGTCGATTGGCCGTCATCCTTGGCAGGCGGTGCCTTGGCTACGGAGTTCACTGCATCTAGATCGGCGTCCAGCCGCGCCAGGACGGCTGCAAGATCGCCACGACGTATCGCCTGGAACAGTGCCTTCCTTCACATGGACAAGCGTCGCAGACGCGAAGCGGCACGAAGGTGGTCATCATGGCCACAATCGAGCGCGGCTATTGCCGGGTTGTTGCGCTGGCCGCCACGCCGACTTGTGAATCGCGAGCGGCGCCGGCGCCAAAGCGGTCGTCGACTCGGCCGCCGGCCCGGCCTCGTACTACGGCGGTCGGCGTGCGGCATGACTGATGGCATATGTGTGGCATACTTGTGGCATGAGTCGAGAACGCTTGAGCACGACCGTCGATGGTGACCTTTTGGCCGAGGCCCGTCATCTCCGGCCAGGCGCGAACGACGCAGCCTTGATGGACGAGGCGCTGCGGGCACTACTCGCTCGGCACCGGGCCGCCGAGATCGACTCGACATACGGCACGTACGACCGTCATCCCCTCGAGGAGCCCGATGAGTGGGGCGATCTGGCATCGTTCCGGCAGGCCGCGGCCGGCACATGACCGACCTTCCCGCTCGCGGCGAGGTGTGGTGGTGTGAGCTCCCGGCGATCGGGCGGCGACCTGTCGTCGTCCTGACACGGGACGCCGCGATTCCCCGACTGGGGCGGACGCTCGTCGGTCCGTGCACCACGACCATCCGGGGTCTCGCGAGCGAGGTTGTGCTGGAGCCCGGAGACGACCCGGTACCGAGGCGGTCAGCTGTCAACCTTGATTCCGTCGAGAGCGTGTCGCTGGCCGTCCTCGTCGAGCGGCTCGGTCGCCTCAGCAGCGAGCGAATGGCCAAAGTGTGCGCCGCACTCGCCGTCGCCGTCGATTGCGAAGGGTGACCCGGCCGGCGAATGCCGCTTGCGAGCCCCGGCGCCAGCGCGATCGGATGATCGGCACGGCTGGGGCCACCGCTCGCCGCCGAGCAGGGCCGCCGGGCAATGGCGCGCCGACCGGCACGCCGGTTCGGCTGCCGAGGTTGAGCTGGTTAGGCGGCGCGAGCGGCCTGCTCGTGGAGTGCGTCAGGAGCAAGATCGGCGCCGTTGGGCCACACCACCGTTCCAAGCTCGGGATCGACTGAGGCCCCTGCCCAAGTTCCTCGACGACGCCGACTTCACCCTCTTCATGCGGGCCCTGGCCGAGGAGCCCGAACCGCTGACCCGCCTGGCCATCGAGTTGCTGGCCCGCACCGGCATGCGCGTGGGCGAGCTGTGCGACCTGGAGGCCGGTGCCGTGGTGCTCATCGGCGACGGGCACTGGCTGCGCAACCCGGTGGGCAAGCTCCACAACGACCGCTACATCCCCCTCCACGACCATCTGGTCGAGCTCATCGCCGAGTGGTCAGAGGGACACGACGACGCCGGCACCGGGCGGTTGTTGACCAAGAACGGGCGACCGCTGCGGCGCGACATCGTTGCCCGCATGCTCGACCGGGTGGCCCGCCGGGCCGGCATCGGCCACGTCCACCCCCACCGCCTTCGCCACACCCTCGCCACCCAGGCCATCAACCGGGGCATGAGCCTGGAGGCGGTGGCCGCCCTGCTGGGGCACCGCTCGTTGGAAATGATCATGACCTATGCCCGTATCGCCGATCGCACCGTGGCCGAGGAGTACTTCAACGTGAGCGCCAAGGTCGACGCCCTCTACGGCAAGCCGGCCACGCTCCCGGCCGGCGAGGAGGGGCCGGCCATGGCTCGGCTGCGCAAGGAGCACCACCGCATGCTGGGCAACGGCTACTGCACCCGCCCCGTCGAGCTCGACTGCGCCTTCGAGTCGATCTGCGAGCGGTGCTCCTACTTCGCCACCACCGTCGAGTTCCGGCCCACCCTTCGCCGCCAGCGCAACGACGCCCGGCGCAAGAACCAGACCGGTCGAGAGGAGCTCTTCACCACGCTGCTCGACGGCATCGAGAAATCTGCTGATACCCCTTGACAGGGATCACCCGCATAATGGCGAGTTGTTGCGCCAGGCGCCACGCCGAACTGGGCGATCGGTCCTCCTGGCGCCAAGTCGAGGGCACGCGACCAGTCCTGGAGCCAGGCCGAACTCATCGGCACCTCCTATCAGAAGACCTCGTGGTAGTCGCCGAGGACGAACTGCTCCGGAGTCCTCCGGCAGGCGTGGGAAGTCGACGTCCACAGTCGCCAGCTCGGCGTTGTCGTCGAGCATGTCGCTGGCACTCAGCATGCGCGCATACTGCCGGGGATTCGCGCAACGTGCCACGGCACTGCGTCGTACGGCGCGCCGGCGTTCGGAGCGGGTCGTACGGCCGGAGAGCCCACCGAACGTGCGGCCCCCCTGCTCCCGGGGCCTCGGGCGTCACCGGCCACGGTTCTTACGTGGCGGAGACGGTCTCGAGCCTGAGCCCGGGAACGCCGGCAAAGATGCCGTCGCTCGATACCAGGGGAACCCCGAGGCGTAGCGCCGTTGCGGCGATCCATCGGTCGGCGTCGTGCGCCCCCTGACCGAGCGCGTGGCCCGCTCGGACGCATGTGGCCCGGATTTGCGAGTACGCCTCCACAAGCTCCGGTCCCGAATGGACGGTCACGGACTGGCTGATCTGGGCATCCAGTGATCGCAGGCGGGCAGCCCCCATCCCCGCAGCAGGGCGCCGAAGCGGAGTTCGGCCACGGTCTGGAACGAGATGAACGCCGGGCGGCCTGATGATCGGACCGTAGGCAGCGGTCAGGGTCGAGTTCGGAACCAAAGTCGCGGTGTAGACGCCGGTCGATGACGACCGGGCCTCGTTCGGTTGTCGGGGTCACGCCTCCAAGGCGGCGAGGAAGGCGGCGCCCTCGTCATCGGTGATGTCCTCGATCACCATCTCAGCCGAGGGCGGCAGCGGCCGGGCGCGGCGGAGCAGCTCGTCGACCGGCAGCTCAAGCGTGCTGCCGGTGTCGGCCTCAACGGGCTCCGAGGACATGACACGAGCATACGGTCGCTTCTGCCCGGTAGTGCGACTGCCCGCCCCGAAAAGTTTCTCGGATTCCTCCGCGAGATTTTCCGCCCCCACCGGCCTTTGTAGGGCATAGAACCAAACCGCCCCCACTTCCTACAGACGAGTGCATTGGCCCGCGCCGGTCGCCGGCGATGATGCGGGTGACCACCATCAAAGCTTGCGCCCACGGCGTGGAGGCCATGGTCGCCTAGTACGCCGGCCTGGCCGCCGACCAGGCCAAGCGAGACGGCGCCTGCCGGGACCGGTCGACTACTACCTGGCCGAGGACGAGCCCCCCGGGCGGTGGGTGGACAGCCGCCCGGCCAAGCACGCGGTGGGTGATCCAGAGGCCCTGCGCGCCGATTGGCGGGCCCAGGCCGCCGCCGCCGGCCTGGACGCCCTCCACGTGGTCCGCACCGCCCCGGGCCTGGCCAGCGTCGACCGGTCCGGGATCGTGGCCGAGGCCCTGGCTCGGGTGGCGGCCGAGTCCGCCACCTGGCTGCACGCCGACCTGAGCCGCCACATCGCCACCCTCGTCCCCGTCGGCGCCGCTGCCGGCGGGGCCGAGACGGTGGCCCTGGTGGAGAAGCTCACCGCTTGGCCGCAGGCCAAACAATGCGTCGAGTTGCAGCCCGAGGCGCCGGCCGACGAGCCTCGCCGCCGGGACGGGCGGCCGGTGAGCGAGGCGGTGACCGACCGCCACCTCACCGCCTCCGCCGTGCTCGACCAGGAGACCCGCCTGCTCGGCTGAGCGGCGGGCGCAGCCACCGACCCGGGTCCGCTCGCCGACGGCGACGACGCCCAGGTGGCGGTGGCCGAGGCGGTGGCCGGCACCGAGCGCCTGGTGCTGGTGGTTGGACCGGCCGGCACCGGCAAGGCCACCGCCCTCGGCACCGCCGCCCGCTCGCTGGCTGCCGAGGGCCGCCCGGCCCTCGGCCTCGCTCCCTCCGGCAAGGCGGCCGACGTGCTCGTTGCCGAGACGGGCTGGCCGGCCACCACCCTGGCCAAGCTGCTATCCGACGCCGGCCGTCCCGGCTACCGGCCCCCGCCGGCCGGCACCACGGTGGTCCTCGACGAGGCCGGGATGGCCGCCACCGACGACCTCGATGCCCTGGTGGGCCTGTTGGACCGTCATCGCTGGCGACTGGTGTGCGTGGGCGACCCGGCCCAGCTGCCGGCCGTCGGCCGGGGCGGGATGTTCGAGCTGTGGTGCGAGCGGGTGGGCGCCCACACCCTCGAGGAGGTGCGCCGCTTCGACGAGACCTGGCAGGCCGAGGCCAGCCTGGCCCTGCGCCGGGGGAAGCGGTCGGCGGCTGCCGCCTACGCCGCCCACGGTCGCCTCGACGCCGTCCACTCCGCCCTCCTGCCCGAGCGGGTGGCCCGGTTCCACCGGCTGCGCACCCGCGCCGGTCGCAGCCTGGCCACCACAACCGCCTCGGCCGGCATGGCCCGGGACGTCAACCTGGCCATCCAGCACAGCCACAATCCCGGCCGGGTCGGGCCGTCCGTGCCCCTGGCCGACGGCAGCGCCGCCTTCGCCGGCGACCGGGTGGCCACCCGCCTTCGCCGCCGTCATCGCCCGGCCGCCGAACGCCACCACCGCCGTGGCCGAGCGGCTGGACTCGCCCATCCCGGTTCCCGTCGCCGAGCCACAGGAAGCGCGGGCGCCACGGTCGGCGGAGCCGCCACTGCCCCCACGAGCAGCCGAGCCAGCGCCACCGCCAGAGGTCAATTCGGACGACGAGGACGATGACCTCCCGGCCCGCATGCTCCGTCACCTCCAGGCCCTCGAAGAACGAGCGACGAAGCTGCGGAAGCTCCGACGGTAGAGGCAGGTGTCGCCGCCGAGCGGTTGGCGACTGGACACGATTTGGACACAGAAGGGAGGACATCCAGTGGACGCAACGGTAAACAACGGCACGTCAAAGATGCAGGTCAGGCGCCATTTCCGTCGTTACCGCAGGTCACCGAAACGCGCACAACTGTTCCCCGCTTACAGGCGGCTCACCGTCTTCATGGCTTGTGCCCTGCGGTGTCGTGATTCGCCGCTCCCCGTTGGCGAGAGGGTCAGCTACGCCGGCGCAGCCAGACCATGGCGCCCGCGTAGCTGACGGCACCGGCGAACAGCACGGGGGCATACGGCTCCGGCGTGCGGCCGTGGGCCGTTTCCCAGAACGCGGCTCCGACGAGGATGCCGATGATCACCATCCCGGCGAAGGCCGTCGCCCCCACGTCGAGCAGGGCCCACCGCTCGTCCCGCCCGTCGCCGCGCATCATGCGAATGGTCTCGTTGCGCCCGCCCAGGCTGAACACCGCGGCGATGGCGGCCATGACGCCGAAGGTGATCAGCGCGTCCCCCTTGTTGCCGCCGAGCCACTGGGCCGTTCCACCCGTCAGGCCGAGCCCGACGCACAGGGCCGGGGTGGCCCAGGGCCGCAGATACCACTTCAGTTCACTGTTCGTTCCCATCGGGATCGAAGACCTCCTCCACGGTAAGGGCGAAGAACCTCGCCAGGTTCATGGCTAAGGGGAGTGACGGCGTGTATCGCTCCGTTTCGATGGCGTTGATGGTCTGCCGCGAGACGGCCATCGCCTGCGCCAACTCGGCCTGGGACAGTCCCCGGGTCGTGCGCAGGGTCCGAACCTCGTTTCTCACTGTCGCTCCCGATGGAAAGCCTGCTTGACAGTGACAAGGTAGCTTGACATCCCGGACATGTCAAGGAAACTTTCCACCGACCCCTCCAATGGGGCGGCCGCCTTCCGGGCGCGCCGACGGAGTCGACGATGTCTCAGCCGTCCGTCGGAGCGACGGTCAGCGTCGACGCCGTACGGCCCCGATTTCGGCGGATCCCCGGACCGGGCCGGGGAACGCGAGCCCGGTCCGGGAAGCCGTGTGGCGTGATCAGTCGTCGTTCACGATGGTGGCGATGCCGGTGCCGTCGGAGATGGTGGCGCCGGTGGGCGAGGACAACTTGAGCTTGAACGTCTCGTTCGGCTCGGCGACGGAGTCCCCGATGGCCTTGACCGTGATCACCTTGATCGTGTCGCCGGGGGCGAAGGTGACCTGTGTCAACGGCTTCTTCTTGTAGTCCGTGCCGGCGATGGCGGTGCCGTCGGCCGTGGCGTAGTACACCGTGGACGTCCCCGTGGTATCCCCCGAGCGGGTGATGACCATCGACGTCGTGCCCGGCGAGGCGGCGCTGCCCTCGTTGAACGAGACGTCGTTGACGCTGAAGAACGTCGTCGGCCCCGGAACGGGATCGTCGTTCACGATGGTGGCGACGCCCTTGAGGTCCGAGATGACCGCGCCCAGCGGCGACGAGAGCTTCAGCGAGAACGCCTCGTTCGGCTCGTTGGTGGTATCACCGTTGACCGACACCGTCACCGTCTTGGTGGTCTGACCCGGCCCGAAGGTGACGGTGCTGGGACCGACGGCCACGAAGTCACCTGGCGAGGCGGCCGTGCCAGACGCCGTCGCGTAGGTCACCTTGGAGCTGCCAGAGGTGTCACCGGAGCGGGTGATGGTGAAGGTGGCCTCGGTGGCCGGGGCGAGCCCGGTGTTGCCCTCGGTGACCGACAGGTCGTTGACGGCCAGGTAGCTGGCACCGGCCGCAGCCACCGTGATGGTCACCGTGGCGTTGGCCGTACCCCCGTTGCCGTCGCTGGCCGTGTAGGAGAAGCCCCCGGCGCCGCTGAAGCCGAAGTCGGGCGTGTAGGTGAACGAGCCGTCGGCGTTGAGGCTCACCGAGCCGCCCACCACCGATGCGGCCGAGCCGGCGGTGAGCGAATCGTTTTCGGGGTCGGTGTCGTTGGACAGCACACCGGGCGCGTTGACCGACAGCGCCGTGTTGGCCGGCGTCGAGTACGAGTCACCGACGGCCATGGGGCTGTCGTCCGCGGCGGAGACGGTGATCGTCACGGTGGCCGTGTCGGTGCCTCCGTCGCCGTCGTCGGCCGTGTACGTAAAGCTGTCCGTGCCGTTGAAGTTGGTTCCGGGCGTGTAGGTGAACGAGCCGTCGGCGTTGAGCGTGACGCTGCCGTTGGCCGGCGTCGACGCCGAGCCGGCGGTCAGGGTGTCACCGTTGCCGTCGGTGTCGTTGGCCAGCACGCCGGGGGCGGTGACGACCAGCGGCGTGTCCTCGACCGTGCCGTAGGCGTCGTCGCCGGCGACGGGAGCCAGCTTGACGTCGGCCAGGCGCCACAGCTCACTGCCGGTCGCGGCGTCGGTGGCCGAGAAGAACATGGTGCCCAAGGCCGGTGTGAGCCCGGCGGGCGACGCACTCGCGCTGCCGGCGTTGACGTCCTCGACCAGCACCGTCCCGGCGGCGGTGCCGTCGGTCTTCCAGAGCTCGGTGCCCTTGCTCGCCGTGGTGGCCGAGAAGTAGACGACGCCACCGACCACGGTGAGCTGGTTCGGGCTCGAGTTGGCGGTTCCGGGATTGATGTCCTTGACCAGGACGGTGCCCGTGTCGGTCCCATCGGTCTTCCACAGCTCGAAGCCCTGGGCGCCGGTGCCGCCGTTGGCGGAGAAGAGCACGATGCTACCGAGGACCCGGAACTGCCCCGGGGTGGAGCTGCCGACCGCGCTGTTGTTGATCACCATCACCGTGCCCGCCGCCGTGCCGTCGCTCTTCCACAGCTCGGTGCCGTTTTCGGCATCGGTGGCCGAGAACAGCAGCGTGGAACCCCAGGCGAAAAGGTTGTTCGGGGTCGATGCCGTCGTGCCCGGATTGATGTCCTTGACGAGGACGGTGCCCGGATCGCTGCCGTCGGTCTTCCACAGCTCGACGCCGGCGCCCACACCGGTGGCAGTGCCGTTGGTGGCCCGGAAGAACACGGTGGACCCGATGACGGTCAGCTGGACGGGAGAGCTGCTAGCCGTCGCCGTCTGAGTGTTGATGTCCTTCACCATCACGGTGCCTGCGGTGGTGCCGTCGCTCTTCCACAGCTCGATGCCGTTGACGCCGTTGTTGGCGGAGAAGTACAGCGTGCTACCGGCGATGGCGAAGTTGGCCGGCGAGCTGCTGGCCGTCGCCGTGGTCGTGTTGATGTCCTTGACCAGGACCGTGCCGGCGGGCGTGCCGTCGCTCTTCCACAGCTCGGTGCCCGTGCCGCCGTTGGCCGTGAAGAACAGGGTGCTGCCGACGACCCGCAGGTTGGCGGGAGAGCTGCTGCTCGTGCCCGTGTTGATGTCCTTGACCAGGACGGTGCCGGCTGCAGTGCCGTCGCTCGTCCACAGCTCGGTGCCGGTCTGCCCGGTGGAGCTGCCGCTGTTGGCCGAGAAGTACAGCGTGCCGTTGAACTCGGTGAGGTTGCTGGGCGAGCTGTCGCCGAAGGTGCCCGGGCGGATGTCCTTGACCATCACCGTGCCGGCGGCGGTGCCGTCGGTCTTCCACAGCTCGATGCCGGTGCCGAAGACGTCCTCGCTGGCCGAGAAGAACACGGTGCTGCCGATCTGCTTGAAGTTGCCCGGGCTGGACCCGGCACCGGCAGACGTGACGTTGATGTCCTTGACCAGGGTGGCGCCGTCGACGGTCACCGCCATCGTGACGGTGGCCGTGTCGGTGCGTCCCGTGCCGTCGCTGACGACGTAGGTGAAGCTGTCGGTGCCGAGGAAGTTCGCGTCGGGGGTGTAGGTGTAGGACCCGTTCGAGTTGAGCACGACGCTGCCATGGTCGGGATCGCTGGCCGAGCCGGCCGTCAGCACGTCGTTGTCGCCGTCGGTGTCGTTGGCCAGCACGCCTGGGGCTGGGACGCTCAGCGGCGTGTCCTCCACCGTTTGGTCGGAGTCGTCCACGGCGACGGGATCGTCGGCCACCGCTGACACGTTGATGGTCACGGTGGCATCGTCCCAGGCGCCCCTCGCGTCTCTGGCCACGTACTTGAACGAGTCCGGACCGAAGTAGTTGGCGTCGGGTGTGTAGGTGAAGGACCCGTCGGCGTTGATGGTCGCGTTGCCATGCGGCGGGTCGCTCGGGAACGTGTAAGTGGTGCTGGTCGACTGCAGCGGCTCACTCGGGCCGGGAACGAAGATCGCCTGGGCGTTGGTCGCGGTCAGGGGGTTGGCGTCGGGGTCGGTGTCGTTGGCCAGCACTCCCGATGCGGCGGGGATGGTCAACGGCGTGTCCTCGGCGGTCCCGAAGGAATCGTCGTTGGCTACCGGAGTGCCGTTGGCCACGTCGGAAGCCAGGCTGCACGTCGACGACCCCACCACCATGTCGCCGCGGGCGGTGGCGCCCAGCAGGTACATGTGGGCGGCGTTGACGGTGATGGAGTTGGAGCCGATCACCTGCTCGTTCAGGACGATCGTGAAGAAGTCGCCGACGTGGTCGATCGAGCCGCTCACGGTCCAGTTGGGCGGCGGGTTGGTGGGGATGGGCACGATGTATGCCGGGAGCGGCTCCTGGGTGCTGGCGTCGTACTTCGTCTCGATGTGGCCGTTGGCGAAGGTGGCGGAACCGCTCACGCCCGACTCATCGGCGGTGCAGGTGCTGTGGGCGTTGTCACCGACCAGCGGGCCCGGGCCGAACCCACCCGGGTAGGTGCACGGCCCGGAGAAGCCCGTCGCACAGCTCGCTGCGGTCGGGGTGTCGTAAAGACGGACGTCGGCCGTGCTGGTGACCGAGCCGGCGCTCGGCGTTCCGACCGTGGTGACCTTCAGCGGTCCCGAGGGCCCGGCGGTGCTGACGTTGTCGGGCCAGATCCCTCCGAAGATGACGGCTGGGCCGTACACGGCCTTGGCGCCGTCGAGATCCTCGGCTTCCAGCGTCGTGGACGACCCACCGGGCGGGAGCGCCACCGACGGGGAGTACGAGACGTCGGTGGATGGCACGGCCGTGCCGGCACCCCGCAGCGTGCGAGGCCCACCGAAGAGCCCGACGTTGACGTAGTAGCCGAAGGCGCTGCCGTTGACGGTGCTGACCACGGCCCCGGCGGGGCTCTGGAGGGCGCCGGCCAGGACGCTGGCCACCAGGGCCGAGCTGACCAACGCGGCGGTGGTCGAACGGAAGACTCCCAGTCTTGCCCGCCGCGCCGGACGGACACTTTCCCCGGAGTGCCTCATCGCTGTTTCCCCCTTGGAACCCTTCGCCGACGGTCGGCACTTCAGTGTGACCGCTCGTTCGACCGATTTCATCGGCCACCATGGCGTATGTGCGAATCGCACATAGGCGTCAAAAACCAGACGGATCCCCTGAAACTGACGCTCGGAACGGCAGTCCCACCACTGCGCGTGGTGGGCCGAACACGCCGCTCCGCATGGCGTCCGTGCTCGCGACGAAGTGGAGGCCCCCGCGCGGGGCCTCCACTTCTGCGAATACCGGTCTGAGACGCTTTACTTGAGGTCGAAGGTCGCCGTCGGGTTCACGAAGAACGAGGGGTCGGTGACGGTCAGCCTGTAGGTGCCGGCGGTGAGGTCGCTGGCGGTGCACCCGGAGATGGCCGGGGTGGCGCAGAACTGACTGCGCTTGGTGGACAGGTTGTAGATGTACTGCGCCGTGTCCCAGCGCATCGCCTTGCCGTTGGTGGCGACCTCGCTGACCGCCGCCTCGTTGACGGCCCCATCGGCGACGCCGTCGACCTTCTGCAGCTGCACCATCGGGGTCAGCGTCGACACCGGCGCACTGCTGCAGTCGGTGACCGTGATCTTGACGGGGATGGTGCTCCCGAGCTTGAACACGCTCCTCGGCACGCCGGCTCCGCTGTTGATCGGAGCGAGGAAGGTGCTGGCCGTGTTCTTGGTGGCGTAGCTCGTCATGGCTGAGCTCGACCCCGCACCGGCGTCGTCATCGGTGACGGCGACGATGATGCTCTTCGTGCCCGCCGAGCCCGTGTAGGAGTGCGAGCCGGACACGGTGCCCGGCGAGGAACCCGGCTCCGTGCTGACGGGGTCGGTGGTGGTGTTGCCGTCGCCCCAGTTGATCGAGGCGGTGGGGTGCGTGTCGGCGCTGCCGGCGTCGGTGTAGTCGGCGCTGACAGTCACGCTGCATGCAGTGGCCGACGAGACGGTCGGGGCCGACACGACCGGGGCGGCGTTGCTGATCGTGACCGATGCCGTGGCCTGACCCGACAGGGGGGTGGCAGCTCCATCGGTGACCGCCAGCTGCACGGTCGCCGTACCGTTGTCCGTGCACGTGATCGTCGCCGCCGTGAGCGACGTCGCGTTGGCGAGGCTGCACGTGCCGGGGCTGACCGACGAGGCGGCGATGGTCCACGCACTGGCGTGGGTCGTGGCGTCGCCGGTGTCCTGCCAGCTGCCACCGTTCAGGGCGATCGAGCTGCCCTCGGCCCCGGCGTAGGGGCCTCCGGCGTTCACGACGGGCGCGGCGTTCTGGACGATGACGTCGCCCCCGCCCCCGTTCCCGCCGTCGGCGACGCAGTCGACCGTGACGCCGTACTGGGGCTTGCCGTTGCCGCCGGACGTCCCGACGACGACGCTCTCGTCGTCATTGGCCACGGTCACCTCGACCTTGTAGTTGGCGTCGGAATCCGGCGTGCCCGAGATCCGGGTCACGATCGGGATCGAGAAGCTGTCCCCCGGGCCCCACTCGCCCGGCGCCTTGCCGTCGAAGCTGGCGGCCGTGGCGGCGGTGATGCCGGACCCGGCGGGCACCGCGAAGGTGACGTTGACATCCTCGCCCGGAGCGAAGTGCTCGTTGCCGTTGTACGAGATCTGGATCTGTCCAGTCACCGACGCTGCACAGTTCGCCTTGGCGAGGGAGAAGGCGGCGTTGGGACCACTCGTGCCGGTGTCACCGTCGAGTGACATCGTGTCGGCGTTCGCAGCCATCGCCGTGGCCACGGTCAACGCCGTGACACCCGCCGTGACCGCCAACCGCCGAGCTCCCGAGCGGAATCCCGCCATGTGTGTGCTCCTCCGAAGACGTGAAAGATCGCCGATGTGGCCGCGATGGATCCGGCGTCGGTTTCGCCACCCGCCGGGGGCCAGGCGACCAGATACAGCCCACCGGATCGATGCTCCGCCGCCGGGGATGGCCCCGACAAACGTCACCGTACGTGGTTGCCTTCCGGTTTCCTATGGTCAAATGACGAATGCCGCCCGCAGGAATCCACGCAGAGTGGGACAGCGGAGGAGCTTGGGGCGGAAACGGCCGACCTGGGGCGCCCCGAGCGCGGGGCAGTTACCTGCGAGGTCCGGCCCTCAGCGCCCTCTCGCCGCGGCGACGGGGCGTGGGCCCGGAACTACAAGAGGGGTGGCCCCATCGGGCCACCCCTCTTTCGACTCGGCGGGCGTGCGCCCGCAGCGACCGGTCAGCCGATCAGCCGGCGTTGACGCCAGCGGTGGCCGTGGCACCGCCCTGCACGAGGCCGAGGCCGGGCACGGCGGGGACCAGCTGCGTCACCGTGGAGACGATGCCGGCGACCGCCTCGGTCGAGGGCACAGCCGGGACGGCCGGCAGGCCGGGCACCGAGGGGAGCGAACCGCCGAGCGGCAGCGACGACAGGTCCGGCAGGCCCGGCAGGGCGGGGACGCCGGGAAGCGCAGGCAGGCCGGGCAGCGTCGGAACACCAGGCACCGCAGGCAGCGTGGGGACACCGGGCACCGCCGGCATGCCGGGGACGGCGGGCAGGGCGTCGAGCCCGGGCACGGCGGGGATGGCGGGCACGGCCGGGACCGGCACCTCGATGCCGGTGCCGTCGACGGATGCGGCGATCGTGCCGTCGGTGGCGACCGATGCCTTCACGACGGGAACGTGGGGGCTGTCCAGACCCGGCAGCCCACCGAGCACGGCATGGGCGGCAGGGGCGGCGACGAGCATGGCGGCGGTGGCGACGAGGCCGGTGATGCGGGCACGGGGAGTCATTGGGGTGGGATCCTTTTCGGCTCTGGGACGGGGTGGGTGTGGTTCGAATTGACCACTCCTACGTTCTCGGCGTCCCGCCTCGAACCTTGACCGGAATCTTCCGGGCGTCCGGCCGGGAGGCGGACGCGAAGAAGGGCCTCCCGCACTCCCGGGAGAGCCCCTTCTTCATGAGCAGGAGGCCCTGAACCCGCCACGTTGCGAGCCTGGTGTCCTGCCCTCCGCCCCTACTGCAACGGTAGACCTGGAACCAGCCGGCGCCATCGGACATTTGGCCAATCCGCGAGGGCGGCGGCGCCGCCTCGTCGCCGGTTCCCGGCCAGCGGGCGCCGGCCGTGGCGACGGGCGGTGGACTTCGGTGTGGCCACCCCGCCCCCGGGAAGGGACAGGGCCGGGGCGGGGTGGCCCACCGGCGGTTCGTCGAAGACAGGTGGGACTGTTTTGATGAACCAGTCACCAGAACGACGGCCGGGCGGGATCGGTTCCCGTCCCGACGAAATTCGCCCGGCCGGCCGCTGCCGCGGCGCCCCCGCCCCTTCGCTGCGGACGCCCCCTACGCCGCCCGCCGGTAGCGGCGCACGGCGAGCGGCCCGAACACGGCGATGATGGCGGCGGACCACAGCAGCGACTGGACGACGAAGCTGGTGGTGCGCCCGCCGATGGACAGCGCCCGTACGGCGTCGACGGTGACCGAGAGCGGCTGGTGGCGGGCGAAGACCTGCAGCCAACCCGGCATGGTGGACACCGGGACGAAGGCCGACGAGGCGAACACCAACGGGGCCAGCATCGGGAATCCGGCCGCCTGCGCGCTCTCGCCGTTGCGCACGGACAGTCCGATCAGGGCGAAGATCACCGAGAGGGAGCAGGCGAAGAACAGCAGCACCACGAGCCCGCCGATGAAGGCGACGGGGTTGGTGTGCACCCGGAACCCGACGAGGTAGCCGACGACGCACATCAACACGACCACGAACATGTTCCGGACGAGATCGCTCACGATGCGGCCGCCCAGCACCGCGGACCGCGCCATGGGAAGGGAGCGGAACCGCTCGATCAGGCCCTTCTGGAGGTCGTCGGCCAGGCCCACGCCCGTGCCGAGCGCGCCGAAGGTGACGGTCTGGGCGAAGATTCCGGGCATCAGGTAGTCGACGTACCGCATGCCCGGCACGGGGATGGCGCCGCCGAAGGCATACCGGAACAGCAGGACGAAGATGACGGGCTGGATGGTGGAGAACACCAGCAGCTGCGGCAGCCGCACGATCGTCCGCAGGTTGCGGCCGGCGATGGTCAGGGTGTCGGTGACCGCCCACCCGAGCACGCTCCGCGGCTGGGTGACGGCTTTGGGAGTGGGCGCCGGGCTCGTGACGGTGGTCATCGGTTCCCTCCTGCGGGCACGGGGCGATCGGCCGCGGAGCCGGCGCCGGTGGAGCCGGGAGGCGGCGCATCCGCCCCCTCACCGGCGGCGGGCTCGGTACGGTGGCCGGTGAGGGCGAGGAAGACGTCGTCCAGACTCGGCTCCCGGATGGCCACCGTGGCCGGGAGCAGCCCTCGCCCGTCGAGCTCGCCGAGCACGGCGATGAGCACCTTCGGACCGTCGTGGACCTCGAAGTGCACGAGGGTGCCGTCGCGGTTGGCCCCCGAGACGGCGAAGCGGCCGAGGGCGTCCGCCGCCTGGGACGCCTGTCGGTCGTCGGTGAAGCCGACCTCGACGACCGTCGTGCCGAGGCTCCCCTTGAGCTCGGCGGCCGTTCCCTCCGCCACCACGGTGCCACCGTCGACGACGGCGATGCGGTCGGCCAGGCGGTCCGCCTCCTCGAGGTACTGGGTGGTCAGCAGCAGCGTCATGCCGTCGGCCACCAGCTCGGCGATGACGGCCCACAGATCGGCGCGGCTGCGGATGTCGAGGCCGGTGGTGGGCTCGTCGAGGAACAGGACGGGTGGCCGGTGCACGAGCGCGGCGCCGAGGTCGAGGCGGCGACGCATCCCTCCCGAGTAGGTGCGCACGGGCCGGTCGGCGGCGTCGGCCAGGCCGAACCGTTCGAGCAGGTCGTCGGCGCGGGTGGCGGCCAGGCCCCGCGACAGGTGGGTGAGGCGGCCGATCATGCGCAGGTTCTCGCGACCGGTGAGGTTCTCGTCCACCGCCGCGTACTGGCCGGCCAGGCCGATGCGGGATCGCACGCTCTCCGGCTCGCGCACCACGTCGGCGCCGAGGACGCTGGCGCGACCGCCGTCGGGTGGGAGGATCGTGGTGAGGATCCGCACCATGGTGGTCTTGCCGGCGCCGTTGGGTCCGAGCAGGCCGAACACGGTCCCCGCCGGGACGGCCAGGTCGACGCCGTCGAGGGCGACCACGTCGCCGAACCGCTTGATGACCCCTTCGGCGGAGATGGCTGCGTCAGTCATGACCGGAGACCTTTGCACAAGTCCTTGAAGGTGGTCAAGTGTTTAAGGGGTTCGATCATCGGATGGCGTGAACGACCGTGCCGGACCGCTATCCTGCGTTCGTGGCCGTGCCCCGCGCCGTGAGCACCGAGGAGCTGGCGGCCGACGCATGGCGGGCCATCCTCGACTACTTCATCTCCAACCGCGACCGCCACATCGCCTTGGCGGCCGACGTCGGGCTCACCGTCGGCAGCATGCGCACGCTGCTGTCCCTTGATCCCGAGGAGCCCAAGGCGATGCGTGCATTGGCGGAGGACTGGAAGTGCGACGCGTCGAACGTCACGTGGCTCGTCGACCGTCTCGAGGAGCGCCAGCTCGTCGAGCGACGCACGTCGAGCACCGATCGGCGGGTGAAGACGGTGGTCCTCACGCCCGCCGGGGTCGCCCTCAAGACCGACCTGCTCCGGCGGATGTACGAGCCCCCGGACGGCTTGCGGGCGTTGCCGCGGGCCGATCTCGAGGCGCTCGTCCGTGCCCTCGGCAAGCTCTGAGCGGAGCACGGGCTAGGGCCGGGCCCGGCCCTCGCCCGCCAGGTCCCGGCTGAGGCGCCCCGTCCCCACGAACCGGCGCCGGCGTTCCGGCTCGTAGAGGCGGAACCGTCCCCACCACCAGACCAGGGCGACGGCGCCGACCACCTCCTGGGCCACGACCACCAGTGGCGGGCGGCCCAGGCTGGGAAGCCCGTCCCCCACCAGGTCGATCCCGAAGGCCGGCCACCAGAACACCTTGGTGCGGGCCCACATGGCGTCGAGCACGAGGTGGAGGAACATCCCGATGGGGAGCGCCAGCACGCGCCGGCGGGTGCCCCGCCGGCCCCGCGTGCCGACCATCACCGCGGTCAGCGTGAGGACGGCCGCGGCCAGGGTGTGAATGTGACGCGGCCCGCCGAGGAACACGTCGACGGCGTCCGGGAGCAGAGCCCCGGCCACCACGAGGCGGTAGTCGATGGCCGGGTCCCGGAAGACATGCCAGACCATTACCAGCGAGCATCCGGCGAACCAGAGGAGCACGCCCCTAGTGGACGAGGATGCGGCCGCACTGGTCGCAGAGGACCAGGTCGTCGGGCGCCGCCCGCTTGATCCGCTCGACCTCTTGGGCCGGGAGCGTGAGGTGGCACCCGCCGCACGACCGGCCGGACACCCGGGCCGCGCCCTCCCCGCCCAGCCGAACCCGGAGCGCCTCATAGGTGACGAGCAGCTCGTCGGGGAGCTGGGCCGCAAGCGCGGCCCGGCGGGCGGCGACCTCGGCCAGCTCGGCGTCGATCACGCTCTCGCCCGCCGCGATCAGCGCCTGGAGGCGGTCTGCCTCGACCCCCAGCGCCGACAGCGCCCCCTCCAGCTCGGACACCTCTGCGGCCAGCGGCTCCTCCGCCTCCATGGTGGCCATGAGGTCGTCCTCGAGGGCCGAGCGCCGGGTCTTGATGGACTCTACCTCGGCCGTCATGGCCAGGATGTCCTTGGTGGCCGACACCTGGCCCGAGTAGAGACGTCCCTCGATCTCCTTGATCCGCTCCGTCGCCGCCCCGATGGCGTTGTCCACCTGCGTCTGGCGCCCGAGCACCTCGGCCCGGCGGGCCCCGGTCGCCGCCAGCCGCCCCTTGACCTCCGCCGCTTGCGCCGCGCTTGCCGCCAGCTCCGCCCGCTCGGCCAGGCTGGCCCGCCGGTGACGGAGCTGATCGGCGGCGGTATCGAACGCCTGGACCTCGAGGAGGACCTCGAAGACGCTCATGGGGATCCGGCCGCAGCCACGCCCGGGGCAGCCGCCGCGGGGGCCGGCGCCGGGGCGGCGCTGGGCGTCGGTGCCGCCGGTGGGGCAGGTGCCGGTGGAGCGGGCGGTGGCTGGACGCCCTCGACGGCGGTGGGCGGACCGCCGGTGGTCGGCGACGTCGCGCTGGTGCGGCGTCGGGGCCTGCTGTCCGGCGAGCTCTTGTCGCGCAGGTACTTCCCGGACTTCACCTTGGTGGAGGGCTGCTCGAAGTCGACGGCCTCCACGCCTTCGAGCGCCTCGCGCATGTAGCCGGCCCAGATCTGGGCCGGAAAGGAGCCGCCGGTGACGTTGCGCCCGCCCACGCCCCGCATCGACACGTTCCCCACCGGTGAGCCCATCCACACGGCTGTGGCCAGCTGCGGGGTGAAGCCGACGAACCAGGCGTTCTGCCAATCCTGCGATGTGCCGGTCTTCCCGGCGACCTGGCGACCCGGGAGGCGGGCGGCCGTGCCGGTACCCTGCTCCACCACCTTGCGCATCACCTGCTCGGCCACGCGCGCCGTCTGGACGGAGAACGCCCGCTTTCCCTTCGACGGACCCTCGAAGAGCACCTTCCCGGAGCGGTCGACGACCTTCTCGATGAACGTCGGCGCGTGGTACACGCCCTCGGCGGCGATGGTGGCGTACGCGGCGGCCATCTCCAGCGGCGTGGCCTCCTCGGCGCCCAGGGAGATGGAGGGGAAGGCGTCGAGACGGTCTCTCGGGAGGCCCAGCTTCACCGCCATGTCGACCACCTTGTCGAGCCCGACCAGCACGCCGAGCCGGGCGTAGGCGCAGTTGACCGACTTGACCGTTGCCGTGGTGAGCGTCATCACCCCCCCTCCGGTGCCCTCGTAGTTGCCCGGCTTGTACGGGTCGAAGCCGGGCACCTTCAGCGTCCCGCACGATCCGTTGATCGTGTCGTTGGGGCTGAAGCCCTCCTCCAGGGCGGTCAGCAGCACGAACGGCTTGAACGAGGACCCGGGCTGGCGCTTGCCCTGGGTGGCCAGGTTGTACTTGGCCGTCCCGAAGTCGTCGCCGGCGACCATGGCCCGCACGTATCCGGTCCCCGGTTCGACCGACACGACGGCGCTGGTGAACCGCCCCCGCAGGATCGACGAGGGGAGGACCTTGGCACGCGACTTCTCGGCCAGGGCCTGCAGGTTCGGATCGAGGCTGGTCTGGATGTGGAGGCCCCCCTTGAACACGGCGTTGTAGCGCTCCTGCACCGTCTCGCCCAGCCGCCGGTCGGCCAGCAGCCGCTGCTTGACCTCCTCGACGAAGTAGTCGTTCGGCGGGGGCAGCGGCGTGAACACCTTGGTGGGAACGGGATCGTGGCTGAGCCGGACGGCCTCGGCGGACGACAGGTGCCCGTTCGTCACCATCCGCTCGAGCGCCAGGTCGCGCCGGTCGCGGGCACGGTCGGGCTGCTTCACCGGGTCGTAACCGAGCGGGTTCCGGATGATGCCGGCCAGGAGGGCGCCCTGACCGAGCGTGAGATCCTCGACCCGGCTGTTGAAGTAGGTCTCGGCTGCCGCCTGGAGCCCGTAGGCGCCGTTGCCGAAGTACACGATGTTGAGGTAGCGCTCGAGTATCTCGCGCTTCGGCAGCCGGTCCTCGAGACGCACGGCAAGCAGCGCCTCCTTGACCTTGCGGTCCACGCTCTTCTCGGGGGTCAGGAGCGCGTTCTTCACCAGCTGCTGGGTGATGGTGGACCCGCCCTGGAGCACCTCGCCGGACGAGACGTTGGTCACCAGGGCGCGCAGCGTGGAGCGCAGGTTCACGCCGCCGTGGTCCCAGAACCGCTCGTCCTCCACGTCGAGGATGGCGTTGACGACGTGTTCCGGGACCTGCTGCAACGTGACCGGCGAGCGGTTCTCCTCGGCGTGGAGCACGGCGAGCAGCCGGCCGTCGCGCCCGTACACGGCCGAGTTCTGAGCCACCTCGCCGAGCGAGCCGACGTCCTGCGACGTCCCGTGGCCCGCACGGAGGACTCCCTCCGTGACCGGCGCCAGCATGGCGACGCCCACGGCGACGGCCGCCCCGGCCACGCCGACGGTGGCGGCGAAGCGGGCCAGAGGTCGCACTGCCCCACACGCTACCGGGCCCTTTCGGGGGTCGCGCCGCGGGGGCGGGGGTATGTTCGTCCCCATGGCCAAGGACATCGACGACCGTCTCCAGGACCTCCAGGACCGCCGGGAGGGTCGCTCCGGCGAGACCGGGGGCGAGGTCATGCGGGTGCCGGTGAACATCTACGAAGCCGAGGAGGCCCTGGTCGTGGTGGCGCCCCTCCCGGGCGTGAAGCCGGACGACATCACGGTGGCCGTGGAGGGCTCCGAGCTGCGCATCGCCGCCGCCATGCGCTCGCCGGCGTCGAAGGACTACCTCGTCCACGAGTGGCACTACGGCCCGTTCGAGCGCACCGTCGCGCTGCCCGACGGGTTCGGCGGCGGCGGCAGCGCCACCTACGGCAACGGCCAGCTGGCCATCCGTCTGACGCGCGGGGCCGGCGGTGGGCCGGTCCCCGTGAAGCCGGCGTGATCGGGACGCGGCTCGTTCAGCGGACCACGACGGTGCCCGTCATCTGCACGGGGTGCAGCGAGCACTTGTAGGCGTAGGTTCCCGGCGTCTCGAAGGTGTGCCGGAAGGTGCCAGAGTCCTGCACGTCGCTCTTGAACGACTCGTCGTCGGCAACCACGTCGTGCGAGATCCCCTGATCCGCGAACCGCCACGTCACCGTGTCACCGGCCTCGATGGTGATCTTGTCCGGCTTGAAGGCGATGTCGCGCAGCACCACCGTCCCCTTCGCCGGCGGTCCGGGGGGCGTCGCCGAACCGTCGTCAGCGCCCGACCCGCATCCCGTCAAGAGCCCTGTGAACACCACCGCAGCGGCCAGGACCGCACCGTTCCCCACCGTCGGACCTCGCTCGTCGACCAGGCGCCGGAGCCTACCGATGCCCGTGCCGACGCGGCGGGACGCGGCGGCCGCCGGGTCCCGATCGGGCCCACCTAGGAGGAGATTCGCGACAGAGGACCTTTGCACCTTTACCCGCTCGGTCGCGATCCGGTATCTTCGGGCGCGCCGCCGGTCGGATGCGGCACCGAGCGAACGCAGGAGAGGCGTCAGATGAGCACAAGCAACACCCGGGGTTCCCTGTCCCACCACCAGGCGCGGCACCCAGTCGACAGCGCCAAGGCGCTGGACCAGCTGTTCGAGAAGGTCATCCTCGGGGTTCTCATCGCGGTCGGCATCCTCGCCTTCTGCGTCTACATCCTCTCGAGGTAGCCGGGCGGCGGTGGGGCCCCTGCCCCACCGCCCCGCTCACCGCTCACCGCAGCTGCAGGTCCGCGACCGGCCGTCTTCACACGACCCGGCGGCCGCGGTACCCGGTGAGCGCGCCCACGATCACGAGGGCCAGAGCGATGATGAGGGCCCACTTGAGGCCCTCGACGAACAGGCCGAGACCGCCGAACAGCAGCGCCAGCAGCAGGAGCAGCAACACGACGCCCATGGGAACGCCTCCTCTCATGTCGCCCGCCAGGTCCGGGCGCTGGCGGCGCATGTACCCGCGGCCGCCGGCGCTGCACACCTGAAGGTGCGAATCGCCCAGGAGGCCGGCCCGTGCTCGCCCAGCGTCGCGAATGCGCGTATCATGGGGCCGTTGGCTGTCCCCGCCGGGTCGACGGCCATGCACGGCAAGCGCCACAAACCAACGGCGTCCTGGGGCAGACATTGCCCAGCCGCCGGGGCTCCCCGGTGCCGAACCGATCCTGGAGACTCAACTGGACCGCACCCATCTCGAGGCACTCGTCTCAGCGGAGGCGTGGGGATACGCCGCGCCGGCTGACCTCGAGCTGCTCCGGGCCGACCAGCGGGAATGGGCGGCCACCCTCCACCGGCTGATCATCGAGACCGACGAGGCACTGGCCGGCGCGTCGCGCATCACCGGCGACGAACGCGAGCAGGTGCTGGCCGACCTGTCCGGCGAGCGGGCGCGGCTCCTGGCCGCCATGCAACGACTCACGGGTCGCAACGGCGCCCCGTCGCCGCCGGTGGAGGGCGACGACGACGACGCCGACAACGACGAGCCGGGAGTGCTCGCACTGCAGGCGTCGTGGGACGCCGGCGACGTCGTCGTGTGGGCGGCGGCCCGGTCCGTCCCGGCGGCCGGGCCCGACGAGGTGCACCGGCTGGTCGACGAGGCCGGTGGCGCCACGGTCGAGTGGAGCCTGCATCGAGGCGTGCCGCTGCCCACCGGCGAGACGGCCGCCGCCGTCACGGCACCGGTGACCGGGGCCCTCGGATGGCTCGTCGGCGTCGGTGCCGGGCAGCTCGGCACCGAAGCCGCCCCGAGCGTCCACTGGCTGGCCGACGTGGCGGTGTGGGCCACCGAGCTGGTCGCCCTCGGTCGCATGGCACCCACGCTGACCCGTGCGGACAAGAACACGGCCCCGGCCCGCCACGGCACCGGGCGCTTCGCCGTGCGGTGGGCGCCGGCCGTCGTCGACGCCGCGCGCCTCCGGGAGCTGGCGGCCCGCATGCCGGGGGCGGTCGGTGCGCTCACATCGGCGCCGTCGAGCCCCGAGCGGCTCTGCCGGGCCGTCCTGGCCGCCGCCGTCGACGCCATCTGTCGCGCCGGCGCGTCGCGACTGGTCACCGCAGCCACGGCCGCCATCGCCCGTACCCGGGGCGACATGGCGGAGACGCTGCTGGCCCGGCTCGACGGCGCGCCGTTCACCGCCAACGCCCGCCCGGCCGGGGAGATGGCCGACGAGCTGAAGCGCTGGGCGGCGCCGGTCCTGTCGGCCGGCACCGTGGGCCTCACCGTCCGCCTCGACGCCCCCGAGAAGGACGGCGGCTGGCTTCTGCACGTCGAGGTCTCCGGCATCGAGCGCCACCTGGTGGCGGTCGAGGAGGCGCTGGCGTCGCCCAACCGGGCCAAGGCCCAGGAGGCCAACGTCCAGCTGCGCCGGCTCGAGCGCCTCCTGCCACCGCTGCTTCGGCCCACCCGTACCCGCGGGACGGTCGTGCTCGGCGCCGACGAGGCATGGGACCTCATGACCCGCACCGGCGCCGCGCTGGTGGCGGCCGGGTTCGACGTCCGCGTGCCCGCCGCCTCCCGCCGCCGCACCGGGCCCCGCCTCCACATGCAGGCCGACGCCTTCAGCACACCGTCCAAAGTCGGTGCCCAGCAGCTGTCGAAGGTGCGCTGGTCGGTGGTGTTCGGCGACGCCCGGCTCGACGCCGCAGAGATCGCCCGCCTGGCCGCCCAGGCCCGACCGCTGGTGCGGGTGAAGGGCAAGTGGGTCGAGCTCGAGCGGGCGGACCTCGACGCCGCCGCCCGCGCCCTGGCCGAGGCGGTCGGCACAACCGAGCTGTCGGGTGCCGCCATCCTCCGCCACGCCGTCGGGCTGGAGGGCTCGTCCCTCGGCGGGTCCGTCCTCGTCGACGGCGGCGGTTGGGCCGTCGACCTGGTGAAGGGCGCCACCGACTCCCCGCCGGAGCCGCTGCCGGCGCCCGAGGGATTCGTCGGGGAGCTGCGGTCGTACCAGGCCGAGGCCCGCGGCTGGCTGCGGTTCCTCGACGGCGCCGGCCTCGGCGGCTGCCTCGCCATGGACATGGGGCTCGGCAAGACGCCCACCGTCCTCGCCCACCTGCTGGAGACCCGGGGCGACGGGCCGTGCCTGGTCGTGGCTCCTCCGGCCGTGCTCGGCAACTGGGCGACCGAGGCGGCCCGCTTCACACCAGAGCTGCGCGTGCGCGTCCACCACGGCACCGACCGGGCGACGGCCGCCGAGCTGGCGGCCGAGGCCGCCGGAGCCGACGTCGTCCTCACCACCTACGCCACGGCCGTGCGCGACGTGGAGGCGCTGGCCGGCCTCGACTGGCACCGGATCGTCGTCGACGAGGCGCAGACGATCAAGAACCCGGCCAGCGAGACGGCCAAGCAGCTGCGCCGCGTGCCGGCCCGCTCCCGGCTGGCGCTCACCGGTACGCCGATCGAGAACGGGCTGGGGGACCTGTGGTCGATCCTCGACTTCACCAACCCCGGGCTGGTCGGGCCACGGGCGGTGTTCGTCGAGCAGCTCTCGAAGGCCCAGGGGGGGTCGAGGCCCGGCGAAGCCGCCCTCCGCGCCCTCAACGGCCTCCTCGTGTTCCGGCGCAGCAAGGCCGAGCCCGAGATCGCCGCCGAGCTGCCCGACAAGATCGACGAGCTCGATCACTGCGGCATGACACCCGAACAGATCGGCCTGTACCAGGCCGTGCTCGATCGGCTGGTGCCCGCCGGCGCCGCCGTCCCGGCGGGCGAGGATCCCGCCGCCAGGAAGGGGCAGGTTTTGGCGGCCATCACCGCCCTGAAGCAGATCTGCGACCACCCCGCCGCCTACCTGCACGACGACAAGGAGTCGCTCGAGGGCCGGTCCGGCAAGCTCACCCGGCTCAACGAGCTGCTCGACGCCATCTTCGCGGCCGGCGAGCGGGTGCTGATCTTCACCCACTTCGCATCATGGGGGGAGCGACTGGCCACCTACCTCACCCAGCGCACGGGCCTGCCCATCGCGTGCTACCACGGCGGTCTCACCCGGCCCATACGCGATCGCCTCGTGAAGGAGTTCCAGGGCGGCACGGGTCCCGGCGCCCTGGTGCTGTCGATCAAGGCGGGGGGCTCGGGACTCAACCTTACGGCCGCCAGCCACGTGGTCCTCTACGACCGCTGGTGGAACCCGGCGGTGGAGGACCAAGCTCGCGACCGGGCGTGGCGCATCGGGCAGAAGAACGCCGTCGTCAGCCACCGCCTCATCTGCCCGGGCACCGTCGACGAGCGGGTCGAGGAGGTCGTCGCCGGCAAGCGCCGGATCGCCGACCTCGCCCTCCCGGCCAGCAGCTCGCTGGGCGACCTCGGCGCCGACCAGCTGCGGGCGGCCCTGGGCCTGCGTCCCGACGAGGTGATCGCAGAGTCGGCCGAACGACCCGGCTTGGGTGAAGAGGAGACGGCCGCATGAGCAGGCGGCGGCGGGGGCGGCGCCAGCTCCGTCCCTCCGACGCCTTCTGGGGGCGGCGCGAGGACACGCCGGCTCCCGTCTCCCCCATCACCCCGACGCTCGACCCCTCGGCCGTGCCGCGGTCCCTCGGCGACCCGCCGCTCTCCATCAACGCCGCGGCCGCCCAGCACCACCTGTCGGTCGTCTACGAGGAGGCGGTGAGGGCGGCCACCGCCCTGGCCGCCGCCAACGGGCTCCTCGACGCGGGGGCCGGTTCCGACGACGTCGGTTAGCGGCCCTTCACGGGATCGGCGCCGCTCGGCGGGACCTGGAACGGGCGCTTAGGGGAGGAGGCACGTGGAGAGCCATGCGGAGCTGCTGCGGCGGGCGGCGGATCTGGCCGCCGAGTTCCGGGCGTCGCTGCCCGAGCGGCCGGTCGCCCCCGGGGCCGACGACGAAGAGATCCGTGCCGGATTCGACAGGTCGCTGCCGACCGCACCGACCGAGCCGGGCGACGTGCTCGACGCCCTCGTCTCGGCCGCCGATCCAGGCCTCCTCGCCACGGCCGGCCCGCGCTACTTCGGCTTCGTCATCGGCGGCGCGCTCCCGGGGGCCACGGCGGCCGAGATGCTCGCCGCCGGTTGGGACCAGTGCGCCTTCAACGGTGTGACGTCACCGGCCGCCGCCATGGCCGAGCGGGCGGCGGGCGGATGGCTGAAGGAGCTGTTGGGCATACCGGCAGGGGCGTCGGTGGGCTTCGTCACGGGCGCCCAGGCGGCCAACACCGTCGGCCTGGCCGCAGGCCGCCACGCCGTGCTGGCGGAGGCTGGCTGGGACGTGGAGGCACAGGGGGTGGCCGGCGGGCCGGCCGTGCGCGTGGTCGCCGGCGTGGAGCGCCACGCCACCATCGACCGCTCGCTGCGCCTGCTCGGGCTCGGGACGGCGGCGGTCGAGCCGGTCGCCGCCGACGCCAACGGGGCCATGGACCCCGCCGACCTCGTCCGAGTCCTCGACGCCGCTCCCCCGGGTCCCACCATCGTGTGCCTCCAGGCGGGAAACGTGAACACCGGCGCCTGCGACCCGCTCCGCCCGGCCTGCGAGGCGGCCCGGCGCCACGGCGCCTGGGTGCACGTCGACGGGGCGTTCGGGCTCTGGGCGGCGGCGAGCCCGGCGACCCGGCACCTCGTCGACGGCATCGAGCTGGCCGACTCGTGGGGGTGCGACGGACACAAGTGGCTGAACGTGCCGTACGACTGCGGCTACGCGTTCTGCGCCCATCCCGAGACGCACGCCCGGGCCGTCTCGTACACGGCCGCCTACCTCGTCGGCTCGCACGACCGGTCGGCCTCGGGCGCCGACTTCACGTTGGAGTCGTCGCGCAGAGCCCGAGGCTTCGCCACCTGGGCCGCGCTGCTCGAGCTGGGTCGTGACGGGATCGCCGGGCTGATCGAGCGCAACTGCGAGCTGGCCCGGCGGTTCGCCGGCAGGCTCGAGGCGGGCGGCGCCGACATCGCCAACCAGGTCGTGCTCAACCAGGTCCTGGCCGGCTTCGGCGACGACGCCCGCACCGATCGCATCATCGAGGACGTCCAGCGGGAGGGCACCTGCTGGTTGGGCGGCACCACCTGGCGCGAGCGCCGGCTCATGCGCATCTCGGTGTCGAACTGGTCCACCACCGAGGCGGACGTCGACCGCTCCGTAGCCGCCATCCTCCGGGTCGCTGCCGCCACGCCGCCTCCCGGCGGGTAGCGGCGCCACCCGCGCAGGCTTCGGGCTGCGGCGGGCGTGGGGCCCGACAAGCCGGAGTCCGTCGTGCCTTCCTAGTCTGCCCACCATGACCGCTCCGGGACCGGTGCCGCTGGGCCGGGGCGTGGTGATCCGCGCCGGCTCGGCCGTGCCGGCCGCCTGGGCCGACGCCCCCGTCGTCACCGTCGACGACCGTGCGCTGGCGGATCCGGGGTCGACGGTGACCGCCCTGCACGACGCGTGGACCACCCGCACAGGGGTGGTCGTCGCCCTCGCCGTCGACCCAGCGGACTTCCGTTCCCCCGCGTCGTGGGACCTCGAGGCGTGGACCCTTTTCCCGTCGTTCGAGGCCTGGACCGACCGCCTCCACTTCCTGGTGTGGGCCAACACCTACGACGCCCGGGGCGAGGGCCGACCCGTGTGGTGGTGGGCGCGCAAGGCCGAGCGGGCGGGCGCCCGTCCCAAGGTCGACCCTGACGGGCCGGGCGACGTGGTGTTGCACGACGGGTGCCCGGCCTGGGTCGACGGTGGGCCGCGCGCCCCGTTCGACGCCGCCGTGCTCGGGGCCGAGGTGGTCCACGCCGAGACCGTCGACCTCGGCCGGATCGTCGCCGCACCCCCGCCAGTGGAACCCGGCGCCGAGCTGGCACCGGACCAGCTTGCGGCCGTGGCCCATCGAAGCGGGGCGGCCCGGATCATCGCGCCGGCCGGGTCGGGCAAGACCCGTGTCCTCACGGAACGGCTCCGACACCTCATCGTCGAACGGGGGTACGAGCCCGAGACCGTGCTCGCCGTGGCCTACAACAAGAAAGCCCAGGAGGAGCTCCAGGAGCGCTGCGCCGGGTTCCGCCCGCGGGTGCAGACGCTCAACGCGCTGGGTTTCGCCCTGCTCACCAGAGCTCGTGGCCGCGCCCCGCGCGTGCTCGACGACCGGGAGGTGCGCAGGATCGTCGACGAGCTCGTCCCCCGCCGCCAGCGCCGGGCCAACACCGATCCCATCGGGCCCTACATCGAAGGCCTCTCGCTGATACGCCTCGGCCTACGCGACCCGGCGGAGGTGGAGGCGGAGCGGGACGACGTACCGGGTCTGGCCGACGCCTTCGGTCCGTACCGCCGGCGGCTGGCCGCCGCCGGTGCCGTGGACTTCGACGACCAGGTCTACGGCGCGGTCGAGCTCCTCCTGGCCGACGGCCACTTCCGCCGCTCGGCCCAGGCCGGCTGCCGCCACCTGCTGGTGGACGAGTTCCAGGACCTCACCCCGGCGCACGTGCTGCTGCTGCGCCTGCTCGCCGCACCGGCGCTCGACGTGTTCGGCGTCGGCGACGACGACCAGGTGATCTACGGCCACGCGGGCGCCGACCCGGCCTTCCTGGTTGACTACCGGAGCTACTTCCCGGGAGCGGCCGACCACCGCCTGGAGGTGAACTACCGCTGCCCGGTGGCCGTCGTCGACTCGGCCCGCACCCTCCTCGGCTACAACGACCGCCGGGTGGCGAAGGAGATCCGGCCGGGGCCGCACGCCGACGCAGCGGCAGACGCCCTCGTCGTACACCACCACGCGCCGGAAGCCGGCGCCGGCGCCCTCCAGAAGATCGTGCAGGACTGGCTGTCCGAACCCGGCGCGACCCCGTCCGGCGTGGCCGTGCTCACCCGGGTGAACTCCCTGCTGCTGGCGCCGCATGTCGCCCTGGCCGAGGCCGGCGTGCCGCTGACGTCGGTGTTGCGGCCCGAGGTCCTCGACCGCACGGGCGTGCGCGCCGCCCTCGCCTACATCCGCATCGGTGCCGACCCGGAGCGCATCGACGGTGACGACGTGGCCGAGGTGCACCGCCGCCCGTCGCGAGGCTTCCCCAACTGGATCACAAAGTGGTTGCGGGGCCGATTCACGCTCGCCCGCCTCCGGGCCATCGCCGACAAGCTCGACGACGCCAAGGTCGCCGCCAAGATGGTCGACCTGGTCGACGACCTGGAGCTGGTGGCGACGGTCGCGGCCCGCGGAACCACCCGGGAGGTCCTGTCGGTGGTGAAGGACCGGGTCGGACTCGGTGGCGCGATGGGCCTCCTCGACGCGTCACACGCCGGCGAGGGGGGGTCGAGCCATCTCGACGACCTGGAGGCGCTGGAGCAGGTCGCCGGCCTCCACCCCGATCCGGCGACGTTCGAGTCGTGGCTGCGCACCGTGTTCCATCGCGAGGCGGCGCCGGATGGCGTCACTCTGTCGACCGTGCACCGGGTGAAGGGCCGGGAGTGGGACAGGGTGGCCATCTTCGGCGTCAGCGCCGGCCTGATGCCCCACCGTTTGGCCGAGGACGAGGAGGAGGAGCGTCGGGTCCTGCACGTGGCGGTCACCCGGGGACGCCGCCGGGTCGCCGTCCTGGTCGACGACTCCCGTCCCTCGCCGTTCCTCGCCGAGCTGGCCGGCACCGCTCCGCACATCCCGGCCGCCGAGCGGACGCGCCCGGCCGCCGGCCGGAGGGCGGCCGGTACAGCGGCGCGCCCGGTCGGCGCGGCCAAGGCGCCGAGCGTGGAAGCCCGTGTCGGCCTCACCTTCGTGGTCAACGGCGGACTCGAAGGCACCGTGGCGACGGTCGACGACGGGGGGGTCCTGCTCGCCGTGGAGGGAGGCGCCTCCCTGCGGGTCGCCTACGGCGAGACCGTCACCATCCGGGGCCGCGCCGCCGTGCTCGTCCCCCGGCCCGACCTGCCGCCTGAGGTGGAGAGGGCGGAGGACGCCCTTCGGGCATGGCGAACGGAGCGCTGCCGGCGCGACAAGGTTTCCGCCTTCATCGTCCTCTACGACCGCCACCTGCGGGCCATCGCCACCCGGCGACCGTCCACGCTGGCGGAGCTTCGCACGGTGGACGGCATCGGTCCGACGAAGCTGGAGCTCTACGGCGACGAGATCCTGGCCATCCTCGACGGGCTCGACGCCGACTGAGCAGGCCGGGCGTCGGTGGGAGGGTGACGGCACCGCCCCGGTCCGGCGACTCCGGCTGCACCGCACGCCGTCACAGAAGGGCGCGTTCGCCCGAGGACGCGCAGAAAGGCGCCGGGCCGGGACTGCTAGTGGCGGGCCGACGGCGCGACGAAACGGAACCGCACGCTGGTGGCGAGGTGCTCCACCTCGAGGGCCTGGCGGAATCGGGGGAGGGCATGGCCATCGATGCGGGTGCTCACCGTCGTCACGTCCGCATCGTCGTCGACGTCCACGGTGAGGGCCACCTGCGGCCGGGCACCGTCGGAGAGCACCCTGGTGCGGACCGAGCGCACGCCGTCGTAGGTCTCCACATCGCGGCTCAATGCCGCAGCGGCGGCCGTGGCATGCACATAGGTGGGATGACCTCCGGCCCGGGCCGAGACGTCGAGACGGGTGACGCGGTCGCCGCCCAGCTGGTGCCGGAGCCACCGCCACCCCAGATAGGCCACGAGGACGGCGAGGACCACCGCCGCCGGCCAGAACCATCCCTCGTTGCGGGCGACGAAGCCGCGGACGCCGTCGCCCAGCACCGGCTCGTCGGCCCGGTCGGCACCGAAGGCGCCGTAGCTGCGCGCCAGCCCGTACCCACCGGCGGCGAGGAGCAGCAGACCGATGACGGCGAGCACCGGATTGCTGCGTCGCAGCGGGTCCTTCACCGGTCGCGTACCTTCACGTCCACGGCCACGGCCGTGCCACCGAGCCCTGTCGCCCGCAGGCGCGCCGCCGCGACATCGGCCACCGCCGGCTCGAGATCCTTGGGCAGCCGCCGGTTGGATGCCGCCTCGATGTGGGCCTTGGCCGGCGAGACCTTGGCCCGAGCCGACGCCACGCCGTCCACCCGGGCGGTGGTCCGCTGCAGCGACCGCTCGAGGCTCCTGCGCGACACCTCGGTGCTCCCACCGTCGTGGTCGCGGAGGACGAGGGCTTGGGGCCGCCGTCCGGCCAGCTGGAGGAGGAGCAGGACCAGCCCGGCGGCCGCCAGCCCGGCGAACAGCCAGCGCGCCGACGCAGAGCTCCAGGCGTGCGTCCGCCCATCTGCGTACCACCGGTCGTGCGGCAGCAGGACCGGTGGGCGACCGGCCGCAGCCGCCGCGATCTCGACTGCGACCACGAGGCCGCCGGCGAGGATTGTCAGCGCCACCACGGCGGCGAGCGCGCGGTTGACGATGCGGGCCACGGCTCAGACCACCCGCCGGCGGGCCGGGCCGTCGTCGGCGGGGAGATCTGCGACAGTCACCGTCACCTCCCGTACGGCCATGCCGGCAAGCTCCCGGAGGCGACTGGTGACGTGCTCGCGCACCCGCCCCGCGGTCTGGCCCACGGGGAGGGGGTAGCGGACCCGGATGGTCAGGTCCACAGAGGCCCACCCGCCGTCCACGTCGGCCGATGCACCGGCCGTCTCCCCCGACGCCCAGGGGGCCAGCCTCGACACACCCGAGCGCACGGTCTCCACACCGTCCACCTCGCCGGCCGCCCGCGCCGCGACCTTCTCGCAGGCACGACGGGAGATGGTGGTCACGCCGAACGGCGTCACCAATCGGTCCGTTGCCCCGGCCAGCGGGACGGTTGCGTCCGCCTCGGCCACCGCCGGAGCGGTCATGGTCACCGGGGCGACCGGCGCGAGCCGTTGATGTACTCGGTGAGGTCGACCTCGCCCTCGACCACCTTCACGACGAGGACGCCGAGGGCGCCGAAGAAGGCGACGATCAGCATGTCGCCGAAGCCCTCGAAGGCGAAGGCGATGCCGAGGAGGAGTCCGGCGAACAGCCCGACCACCGTTGATTGCATGGGATGTGCCTCCTTGATGTCAGAGCAGGATTCGTTGGGACCGTCGCCGCCGGGGCCACCGTTCGAGCCAGCGAGTGCGGCGCCGGTGGTGGAACACCACGTTTCCCGGCGACCTGGGAGGTCCGGTCAAGCGGTGATAGGCCTCGAGGCCCGCCTGGAAGCGCGCCGGGGTGCCGCCGTGGTCGGGGTGGTGCACGGCGGCAAAGCGCCGGAAGGCGGCCCGCACCTCGGCCGGCGACGCTGCGGGCCGCACGCCCAGGACCTCATGGGGCTGCAACGAGCACCTGCGCGGACGCGGGCGAGCCGGCGCCCCCCGGCAGCTCCACGTCGTCGATCGAGACGGTGACCGGCATCGTCGCGGCGAGGGGCCCGACCGCCCTCCTGACGTCTGCCGCGACGTCGGGGAGCGGGCGGCCCAAGGCGGCCACGATGTGGACCTCCACGCCGTCGTCGCCGATCTTCACGCCCTCCACACGGCGGCCGGGCAGGTAGCAGGCCACCTCTGCCACGGCTCCACCAGCCATGCGGACGACGTCCGGGCAGGCAAGGACGGCGGCCACGACCCGGTCGGGGTCGACGTTCGTCACTTGACCCTGGGCTCGTCCGAGTCGGTGTCCTCACCGAGGAACACGTCATCCACGGCGACGTTGACCTCCGTCACTTCGAGACCGGTCATGCGCTGCACGCGGTCGATGACGTTCTTGCGCACCGATTCGGCCACGTCGGGGATCGAGACGCCGTACTCGGCGACGAGGTCGACGTCGATGGCGGACTGGCGCTCCCCCACCTCGACCCTCACGCCCTGGGTGACGTTCGGGCCGCCGCCCACGGGCAGCTTCTCCTTCAGGGACCCGAACGCGCGGGCGCTCCCGGAGCCCATCTGGTGGACGCCGGCGATCTCGCGGGCTGCGATGCCGGCGATCTTGGCGACCACCGAGTCGGCGATCGAGGTCCGGCCTTGGGGCCCGACCAGTGCCTGGCCCGCTCCGTCGGGAGCCTGCGGAACCATCGTTGACTGTTGCGACATGGCGCTCTCCCTCTGCCTCTACGCGCTTTCCGTCCTTCCCCGGGTGCCGACGAACAAACGGAGAATTCGTCACGAGCCCGTCACCACCCGTTGCGACCGAGGGTGGGCGGCGCCGTGGAATCTCGCTCGCGACCAGCCCGAGGGTCACGGCCGGTCGGGAGGTGGGGCATCCCCAGGAGCGGGCTCGGTCGGAGCAGTCGTAACGTACGACACCGGGACGTCGTGAGGAGGGTGGCCGTGGACAGCATCGAGTGGCTCGAGTTGTGCTTTCGAGCGCTCGGTGTGCCCGAGGGGCTCCCCGATCAGGAGCGGCGCAGGGTCGCCGAGCACACGCTGCTCGAACGGGCCGGCCAGCCGATCGACATCCTCGGGATCGGGGCAGCCGAGGCGGCCATCGACCTGGTCGTCCGGTACGGCCAGGCCAACGAGCTCGACCAGGTGATGCTGCTCTGGGAGCAGGCCGCCCACCTCGAGATCTCCGACCTCGGCGACGAGGGGACCCGACGAGCCACCCTGTGCGCCAAGCGGCTGCTCGCCGACGTGGTCGCCGTCGTCGAGCACGGGCCCCTTTTGGGTCCTGGTGGAAACGGCTCGGCGGGCGCACCACCGGGCTGACGCGCCAGGCCTCGAGTCCCCACGCTGCGCCCGAGGGCCGGCGGCCGCGCGCCGGTGCGTGGCGCCCGGCTGTGGTGCACCATGACTGGATGCGACGACTCACGCATTACGTGTTCAGGAGCGTGTGGACGGTCGACGCACCGCTCGACGACATCCGACCCGTGCTGGCCGATGTCCGCACCTACCCGGCGTGGTGGCCCGAGATCCGCTCGGTGACGGATCTCGGCGGCGGTCGCTTCGAGATGGTGGCCCGGTCGCTGCTGCCCTACGAGTTGCGCTTCGTGAGCGAGGAGGACACGGCGATGCGGGGTTCGGGCGTCATCGGCGCCCGGCTGTCGGGTGAACTCGAGGGATTCGCCCGCTGGACCACGGAGCAGGTGGGTGCGACCAGCAGGTTGGTGTACGACCAGGAGGTGGAGACGCGCAAGGCGCTGCTCAACGCCTTGGCCCCCGTCGCCCGGCCCGGCTTCCGGTTCAACCACTTCCTGATGATGCGCCATGGGCGAACCGGCCTGCGGACGTTCATGGCCGGCTACCGCCGCGGGCAGGGCTCCGCCGGCTCCTGAGCGAGGGGCCACCCACGACATTCCCGGCCGTGGCGGATGCTCGGGCCCGGCCCTGGACCGCCTCAGAGGACGATGGTGAGAACGGCCACCGTGAAGAACACGGTCTGGCCGCTGTGGACGGCAATGCCCATCAGCGCGCTCCGGTACCGCTTGGTCGGGTACGCCATGGTGAAGATTCCGGCCAGCGACGGCAGGATCACCCACGGCTCGTGCAGATGGTACGCAGCGAAGAGCATGCCGTTGACGACCCAGTCCCGATCACCGAATGCGCCGTTCATCCTGGGCAGGAGGAAGCCGCGGAACAACAGCGCCTCACCGAGGACCGTGTTGAGGACCAACATCACCACGATGAGCGCGAACCAGGCCCACGCCCCGTGGAGGAAGCTCTGCCCGGCGTCCGACTCGAGAAACGCGCCGAGGTCGCGAGTGGCCGGCACGGGGAGCCGGGGGATGAGCTGCTCGGCGGCGAGACCGATGGTCAAGGGGAGGACCAAGAGCCACAGCCTCCCTCCGGTTCGACCCGTCCGCGGGCTCCGGGGAGAGCGCAGCCACAGCACGTCCCGGAGGGTGGTCCATCGAAGGTTGCCCTGTTCGCGCCACACCAGCGCGAGGACGAGCACGAACTGCCAGGCCAGGCCGGCGGCGATGCAGATGATGAGGGCGCGGGTGAGGCGCAGCTGTCCACCGAGCGCGTCGGCCAGCCGGGGAGCGCCGATCCATGCCAGAGCACCCATCGGCAGCGCGGCGGCGGCCCAGATGCCCAGGATCGACGTTCGGGTGTACTGCGGGATGGCGATCTCCGGAACGGCGGGACCGGCGGAGGACGAGGAGCTGGCCTCGATCTCGAAGCGGCGTCGGGTCGGCGTGCGGGTGGTTGTCGTCATACGACGAGGATGCTCCCCGACGACGCCGTCGTCGTCCGCTTCGCGGCTATTGCCGGTACTCCTCCCGGCGGTGTGTCGCGCCCCGGCCAGGCCCACACGTACATCTCGGGATGTACGCGTGCCTCCTGCCCGGGGAGCCCTGCCGCCCGGCCCCGACTGATAGGAATGCGCACGCGCGTCGCCATGACGGCGACGGGCTCGTGCCGGCCTCGGGCACCTCGCCGTTCCCGAGTCCCGTCGCAGCTGCGCCACGAGGGGGAACCGGTCCCATGATCCGAGTTGCCGTCGCCGACGACCAGGGGTTGGTTCGAGGCGGCTTCGCCGTGCTGCTGCGCACGGCCGGGGACTTCGAGGTGGTCGGTGAGGCGGCCGACGGTCGCGCTGCTGTCGACCTCGTGGCGCGGACGCGGCCGGACGTCATCCTCATGGACATCCGAATGCCCGAGATCGACGGCGTCGAAGCCACCCGGCGCATCACCGGCGACGCCCGCCTGTCCGCGACACGCGTCCTCATCGTCACGACCTTCGACCACGACGCCTACGTGTTCGACGCCCTGCGGGCGGGGGCCAGCGGCTTCCTGCTCAAGGACACGCTCCCCGACGACCTCCTGGCCGCCGTGCGCGTCGTCGCCGGGGGTGACGCCCTCCTGGCGCCTAGTGTGACGCGGCGCCTCGTCGAGGAGTTCGTCGGCCGCTCCGAGGCCCCCACGGTCGAATTACCGCCCGAGTTCGGCCTCTTGACGCCGCGTGAGACCGAGGTCCTCGCCGCCGTTGCCCGAGGCCTCTCGAACGCCGAGATCGCGGAGCAGCTGTTCATGTCCCACGGGACGGCGAAGACCCACGTGAGCCGGCTGCTCACCAAGCTCGATGCCCGGGACCGGGCACAGCTGGTGGTGATCGCCTACGAAGCCGGCGTGGTGACGCCCGGGTTCCTGGAGGGCTGAAGGTCGCGCCCTCAAGAGGCCCGAACCAGCCGCGGCCCCTTCCGGCCGAAGGGTGCGCAACTAGCGGGATTGGTGCAATTTGCCCATCCCGACAGCGATGACCCGAGACCGAGATCAGGCGCGTGCCTCGAGGTCCGTCGAACGCCGAGATCGCTGGCGACGATCCCCCGTCGATAGATGCGCTGAAAACATCCGGATTCCGGATGTTTTCCGCGCACCTGTCCGGAGGACCCCGCCCCGTCACCAGGGCGCTTTCCGGTGGGCGCTGAGGACTCGAACCCCCGGCCCCTTGCTTGTAAGGGAACTCGACGAGCGTCCACGAGCGCGCCTGACGGCCCGCGAGCACTCTCTGGTAACTGGAGTTATCGGAGACCTCTCGTTCTGCCGCAAGGGATCCTCCGTCCATGCTCGTCGCCCGAGTTTCGTCCAGTGCCAGCACGTCCCCTGGTTGGCGACGAGCCTCGCGGCACCGCAGTTGGCTACGTTCGTGGCTACGTCGCGACCGAAGACTCGGGAGGGACCCGGGCGCGGTGCCCCAGATATCGCCGGCTCGGTCCGCCGGTCACCTGGCGGGTTCGCGGCATTGGTCTGTCGATAGGGGCAGCGTCTTGCGCCCGCTCGTACCGTCGACGGTGACGAACCGAGCTGGGCGCGAACCGCCTCGGCTCGAGCCCGGCTCTCGAGTGAGAGGAGAGCCGCCATGGCGGACTCGACGTCCCTTGTCCTGTACGACCCCCGCACCGCCGACCCGGAGGTGATCGCCCCTCGCCGGCTTCCTGGCCGGCTACAGCGGGCGCACCCGTGAGGCGTACGCCCTGGACCTGCGCCAGTTCTTCGCCTGGTGCAAGGATCGCCAGCTGCGACTGTTCGACGCCCACCGCACCGACATCGAGCTGTACGCCCGCGACCTCGAGGAGCACGGCAAGGCCAAGGCCACCATCGGCCGGCGGCTGTCGACCATCGCCGGGTTCTACCGCTACGCCGCCGAGGAGGGACTCATCGAGCACTCCCCGGCCGTCCACGTCCGCCGGCCCCGCCTCGACTACGAGTCGCACGCCGTGGGCCTGGACCGCAATGAGCTGGGCGCCTTCCTGGTGGCGGCCGGCCTGGCATCAGCCCAGGCCCACGCCCTGGCCTCGCTGCTGGCCCTCAACGGTCTGCGCATCTCCGAGGCCCTCGGGGCGAACATCGAGAACCTCGGCCTCGAGCGGGGGCACCGCACCCTGCTCGTGCACCGCAAGGGCGGCAAAGACGGTGACCATCCCGCTGGCACCCCGTACGGCCCGGGCCGTCGACCTGGCCATCGGCGACCGACTCGACGGCCCCATCTTCGTGGATGTCTCCGGCGCCCGTCTGCGTCGCGATGCGGCAGCCAGGATGGTGCGCCGCCTGGCCAGGCGGGCCGGCATCGCGAAGCGGATCGGCCCCCACAGCCTGCGGCACTCCTTCATCACCGCCGCCCTCGATGCCGGCGTGCCGCTGCGTGACGTGCAGGAGGCGGCCTCCCATGCCGACCCCCGCACCACCATGCGCTACGACCGGGCCCGCCAGTCCCTGGACCGTCACGCCATCTACATCGTGGCCACCTTCGTGGCCGGCGCCTCCCGGGGCGACGCCGGCCCCGCTTCTCGGCACCGGTAGTAGCCCGTGACGCGGAGCGCCGGCGGCCGGCGCTCCGTATCTCCTTGTCGGACCGGGCGCTCATGCCGTGCGGCTCACCGAATCGCTGGCCAGAGCCGCTCCCGAGCCGGCAGTCGGCGCGCGCTCCAGCGCTGACCTCGGCGAGCGCTGCTGGCTCACGTCGACGCTGATGTGTGGCCCCGTTGGGACCACGTCCGGCTATGATTGGGCCGATGGTTCGCGTTGAGTTTGAGCGGGTCGAAGCTCTTGAGTTGCTCGGCATGACCCTCGCGCACATGAATAACGCCGAGGCACGGGGCGAGATTTCTCCGCGCGTCGCCTTGCTGATGGCCATCCGGGACAAGCTTGCCCTCGCGCTTCGGGAGGAGCCATGACGTACAGCGACGCACAGGTGGAGGCAGCCAACGCAACCATGGAGAAGCATCGGGGTGGCGACACCGGCGAGCTCGGTGCAGCCCTCGCCGTCGTGGGCTTGAGTGCGGAGCGAGCAGCCAAGGAAGCTCAGATCCGGGATGACATGATCCGAGTCGCACACCGCTCCGGCGCCTCGCTCCGCCAACTCGCCGAGGTCGCTGGCTTGGACCGCAAGACCGTGACAGCGATCGTGGCCGCCACCAACACGAAGGACTGACCGCGGGCCTGCGTGAACGAGGTGCCGTTGTACGCGCCCAGGCCGACGACCGACTGGATGACCGCTCCGGCGCCGACGCCGCTCGCTATCACCAACTCGGCGTGGCCGTCGGGTCGGGAACCAGCACGAGGCGCGCTGCAGAGTCGGCTCGTGCGTTGGCCCCCGCCAGGAGCGCATGACTTCTCCCGTCGACCTCTTTACCGTCCGAACAGGCGGAGCAGGACACCGGTGAGCGCCGCGTAGGGGCCGCTGCCCTCGTACGCGTCTCGCGGCTTCGAGGTGCGCCATGACGAGTGCAAGAACTGCCAGTTTCGAGGCATCTCGTCTGGCTTCGCCTTGGGTAGCCGAGTCCTGCCCCGGCGCTTCATGCCACCTGATCCCACTGGTAGTCAGGGGCGCGGTGCCGTTGCCGGCCCGTTTCCCCATCCCCCTTTCAATCCGTGCATGCGGTTCTCCCGCACACGGCTTACCGACGGTCGTCTGAACATGGTTACGCAGCCTTCGGGTAGCGGATGGTGCC